>DYLZ01000052.1 GCA_020721775.1 Sulfurovum sp. | reverse complement strand
TACTGCTGAAATAAAACCTATCATTACCAAATCAAGTGTTGTCATAAATATCCTTTATATATTTTGCTCTCTGAGCTGCCCGCATGCCGCACTAATATCAAGCCCTTTCGACTCTCTAATGGTACAAAGCTGTCCTCTTTTTACTAAGTATTCTTGAAATTTTTGCATAGATTCTATCGTCGGTCTTTGAAATTCAGTGCCTCCATACGGGTTAAAATATATCAAGTTAACTTTAGCTTTGATGCCATTTAAAAGGCTTAAAAGTTTTTTTGCAGATGCAATGTCATCGTTGACATCTTTGATTACTAGATATTCAAACATAACTCTTTTTCTGGCGTTTACAGGAAAGTTCCTAACAGCATCCATAATGGAAGCTATATTGTATGCTTTATTTATAGGTATAAGCTTTTCTCTAAGTTCATCATCAACTGCATGAAGCGAAATAGCGAGGTTGATGCCCAGATCAAGATTGCCTAATTTCTCTATCTTTGAGCTGAGTCCGGAGGTTGACAATGTTTGTCTATTTGGGGATATTGCCATGCCGTCATTATCGCTAAATATCTTTATTGCTTTGACAACATTATCAAAATTGTCAAGAGGTTCACCCATACCCATATAAACTATATTTACCCTTCTATTTGCTCCAATATCATTATCTTTTTTTATCATCAAGAGCTGCGCAACTATCTCTCCTGCACTCAAATTTCTAACAAATCCGCCCTTGGCCGTCAAACAAAATGCACATCCGACTTTACATCCAACCTGTGAAGATATACAAACGGTATATCTCTTATGGTGTTTTAAAGTCCCATCTTCATGATACTCCTCTTTTTTCATTTGAAGAAGCACAGTTTCAACCGTATGCCCATCGTGAAGTCGAAATAGATATTTTATGCTTCCATCGCTGCTCTTTTGTGATGTTATGATCTCTAAAGGATTCAAAGAAAATGTATCTTTTAACTGCTGTTTTAAATCTTTTGGAATATTATTTATCTGATCAAAATCATCTATATATTTATGATAGAGCCAATTCCAAATTTGTTTAGCCCTAAAAGCAGGAGATATCATCTCTTTTAGTTCATCTTGTGTAAAGTCATATATAAAAGGTAGCATTATTTTCCATTTGTTAATGTTAAATTTGTAAAAAGCTTATCACGGTTTTCGTGAATATAGCTGTCAAGAAGCTTTAAAGCCTTTGATTGGTTTTGTTTAAAATCACTATGAGCATTTTCGTTGCAATAATTCGTAACAACAAAAAGTCCGCCTGCCGGCAAACCAAATCTCCTAGCAACACTCATCACACTAAAAAATTCCATATTTTCTATGTGTATATTTCTTTTTATATAATTTTCTCCGATAGAAAAATCTGTTGTTATATAATTTGAAGAGTTTACTATAGTTTCACGTGAAACATCCTCACTTGTTGTTATAAAATTATCAATTGGTGTATAGGATGATGAGCCAAAGTAACTATTTTCTATATTGCACGAACTTTTAGAGTGAATGATATCAAAAATTTCTTTTTTCCCATAACTGCCCGCAGTCCCTATAAAAAAAAGAAAATTAGGACGGTCTTTTATCACAAGTTCGGTTAGTGTTATAGTTGATTCTACTAATCCTACACCTATTGGAATAGCATATGGAAAAACTTCTCCATTTCCTGCGCAAAGTATCATTTTAAAATTACCGATATATTTTTATGGTTTTCCCCCATGTCAAAATCAATATAATTTCTACTACAAACAATCAATGAAGCTGGGACAAAGTGTATAAAAATATATTTTTTCATTTTAGTTCCTTACGGGAATTCCTTCTTGTTTAAGATAATTTTTAAGAGCGCTTATCTCGATCTCTCTAAAGTGAAATATCGAAGCTGCCAATGCCGCATCAGCCCCACCTTTTGTAAATGCGTCTCTAATATGCTCCATTGTCCCTGCTCCGCCGCTTGCAATTAATGGAATATCAACGATCGAGCTGATAGCAAAGTTAAGCTCATTGTCAAAACCCGCTTTTGTGCCATCAGCGTCCATAGAAGTAACAAGCAACTCCCCCGCGCCTCTATTGTAAGCCTCTTTTGCCCAAAGGAGTGCATCTATTCCTGTGTCATTTCTGCCGCCGTGTGTAAAAATATGCCACTTGCCCTTCTCTACTCTTTTGGCATCAATTGCTACAACTATGCACTGAGAGCCAAATCTCTTTGCTCCCTCTTCTATAAAATCGGGTCTTTTAATCGCAGCAGAATTTATGCTTACCTTGTCGCATCCGACATTTAAAAGCGCATATATATCATTTAGCTCTCTTATGCCTCCTCCGACCGTGAGCGGAATAAAAACTTCTTTGGCAACCTGTTTGACAACATCAACAATAGTTGATCTTTTCTCATGGGTTGCCGTTATATCAAGGAATGTCAGCTCATCTGCTCCTTCGTTGTTATATCTGCTTGCCACTTCAACAGGATCTCCTGCATCGCGAAGACCTACAAAATTAATACCTTTTACTACCCTGCCGTTATCGACATCTAAACAAGGTATAATTCTCTTTGCAAAATAATCCATTTTCACCGTCATTTACTATAATATGATATTATTATACAAAAAAATCAGTAAAAATATAATTTTAAATATAAATTAAAAATAAAATAAGGTAAATTAGAGTATGATTAATAGTGATTTATCCAAGTTCGCGGATAAGAAATTTGGACAAAATTTTTTAAAAGATGATTTTTATCTAAAACAAATCATCCAATCGATGCCCAACGATGAATTGAAAGTCGTAGAGATTGGGCCTGGATTAGGTGATTTAACCAAAGAATTATTGCATAGCAACAATGGTGTCATAGCGTTCGAGATTGATAAGCGATTGTGCAAACATCTATCCAATACATTTAAAGATTATAAAAACGAAGGTCGTTTTGAACTTAAATGCGGTGATGTTTTAGACGATTGGGAAAAAGAGAGTTTAACAGATGAACCTTATCACCTAGTGGCAAACTTACCGTATTATATTGCGACACACATTATCCTCAAAGCCTTGAAAGATAAAATGTGCCGATCGATATTGGTAATGGTGCAGAAAGAGGTAGCCGATAAATTTTCGGCCAAACCGAAACAAAAAGAGTTTTCGGCTCTTGGAGTTTTAGCGTCCAGCGTGGGAGAAGCAACAAACTGCTTTAATGTACCGCCAAGTGCTTTTGTGCCGCCACCTAAAGTAACATCAGCTGTTTTGAAAATTACGAAAAACAGTTCGTTAGATGATGATAATTTTGAGCTGTTTTTAAAGGCTGCTTTTAGCCAGCCAAGAAAAAAACTGATCAAAAATTTATCACTTTTAGAAGAGATGGAAACTCTAAAAAATAAATTTGAAAAATTTGGTCTAGATTTAAACATAAGACCGCATGAAGTATCAACAAAACAGTATATACAAATATATAAAACCATAAAGGAAATAAATTATGAGCGAAAACAACGAAGCAAAAGAACATAAAAACCCAAATCCGCATAGAAGAAACCCAAATCCGCATAGACAAAATACACAAGCGGCTGCTTCTGAGCAAAACTCGGAAAACAAAAACCATATGCAAAAGAAAAATAGATTTAAAAAACCTTTTTTCAAGAACAATAGAAACAACAATACAAACCCTGCAGAAAGCGGACAAGGCGCAGAAAACAGAACAAACGAAGATAAAAGCAGCGGCATAAACGATAGAAGAAAAAATCCCATTACCATTAGTGAGGAGATGCATAGATCTATCCAAGCAAATCTTGTTGCTCAAGACCTTAGAATGAATCCTTGGAAAATGATAGACACAAACAATAATGCTAAAGTTAGATTTACTCCTCTTGGCGGACTTGGTGAGATTGGTGGCAATATGGCTGTATTTGAAACAGAAGAGAGTGCCATAATATTTGATGTCGGTATGAGCTTCCCTGATGAGACAATGCATGGAGTAGATATCCTTATGCCTGATTTTTCATATCTGCATACAATAAAAGATAAAATCAAAGCGATAATTATAAGTCATGCTCACGAAGACCACATAGGGGCTATCCCATATCTATTCAAAGAATTAAAATTCCCGATATACGGAACTCCTTTGGCTCTTGCTATGATAAAAAATAAATTCGATGAGCATGGTCTTGGAGATGATAGTAAATATTTTAATTTTATAACAAAAAGACAACTGTATCCGATTGGAGATTTTGTAATAGAGTGGATGCATATGACGCACTCCATCATAGACTCATGTTCATTGGCGATACAAACGCCTGCCGGAACGATCATACACACAGGAGACTTTAAAATAGACTACACTCCGATCGATGGATATGGTCCTGACTTGCATAGACTTGCATATTATGGATCAAAAGGTGTTTTGTGTCTATTTTCTGACAGTACAAATTCACATAATCCGGGCTTTACAAAAAGCGAAGCAAGCGTTGGTAAAACTTTTGACAATATATTCTTAACCGCTAAGGGAAGAATTTTAATGTCCACATTCTCTTCAAACCTGCACCGTATTTACCAAGCCATGGAAAAAGCCATAAAATACGGTAGAAAAATATGCATTATCGGCAGATCTATGGAAAAAAATATTGAAACAGCAAGAGCTCTTGGATATATTGATATTCCGGACAAGTATTTCATCGAAGTTCATGAAGTACAAAAATATAAAGATAATGAAGTTCTTATAGTTACCACCGGCTCACAGGGCGAAACAATGTCGGCACTATTTAGAATGGCAACAGATGAACACAGGCATATAAAACTAAAACCTAGCGATATTGTACTAATTTCAGCCAAAGCCATTCCGGGAAATGAGGGAAGTGTCAGCGAACTTATGAACCATATAGTGAAATCAGGCGCAACTGTGCACTATAGCGACCTGCCCGATATGCATGTATCCGGACATGCCGCGCAAGAAGAACAAAAACTTATGCTTAGGCTTATTCAACCTAAGTTTTTCCTGCCTGTACACGGCGAATATAACCATGTCGCTCAACATGCAAAAACAGCTATCGCGTGTGGAGTAGATGAAAGAAATATACTTCTAATAGGAGACGGCGATCAAATAGAAATAACGCCTAAATATATCAAAAAAGTAAAAACGGTAAAATCGGGCAAAACATACATTGACAACCAAAACAATATAACTATCGATAACGATATAGTTCTTGACAGACAAAAACTTGCCGAGGACGGTATAGTCAATATTGTTGCGCAAATATCTCAAGAGAACGGAAAGATTATCGGCAAACCTGTAATTACAACCCACGGTATTGTGGCAAATAGAGAAATGAAGAGATTTACAAACGACATAGAGACGCTTTTAGAAACACTTTTATTGTCTATGAAGCCTGAGACCCTAAAAGACCACAAAGCGATAGAAAATGAGATAAGAAATGTTGTTAGAAAACATATCGTAAAACTCAAAAAACGCTATCCTCTAATAATACCGATAATCTTCATCGTTTAAGGAGATAAAAAATGGATGATATCCAAATAGCAAGAGAGACGCTTGAAATAGAAGCCTTTGCACTAAAGGCGGCAGCAGAGATGATCGATATTAATTTTTCTAAAACTATTGAGATGATCCTCTCTACAAAAGGAAAACTTATCGTTGCAGGAGTAGGTAAATCCGGTTTGGTTGGAGCAAAAATGGCTGCAACTTTTGCAAGTACCGGAACACCTTCATTTTTTCTTCATCCTACAGAAGCTCTGCATGGCGATCTTGGAATGATCGGCAAAGAGGATACCGTACTGGCAATTAGCTATAGCGGAGAAAGTGAAGAGCTTGCAAAAATACTTCCTCACATAAAAAGACTTGGTGTTAATCTGATCGGCATGACAGCGTCAAACGAATCTACCTTGGGCAAATTTAGCGATATTGTGCTTCCTATTAAAATTCACAAAGAGGCTTGCCCCTTAGGCGCCGCCCCTACGACATCTACAACGCTGACTATGGCTCTCGGCGATGCATTAGCTGTAGTTTTAATGCATAAAAGAGGATTCAAACAAGAGGACTTTGCATCATTTCATCCCGGCGGAAGCTTAGGCAAAAGATTTTTTGTAAAAGCAAGTGATATTATGAGAAAAGACGATCTGCCTATAATCGATGAACAAACCAGTCTAAAAGATGCTATTGTAACTATGAATGAAGGCAAACTTGGCACTGTACTGATAACAAACAAAGAAAACGCTCTTATAGCTCTTTTAAGCGATGGGGATCTTAGACGGGCGTTGGGAAAAGATGATTTTGATCTCTCCTTGCCTGCTTTGAATTATGCAACAAAAAATCCGTTAAGCTTAGATGATAAAGATCTTTTAGCAATAGATGCACTAAGGCTAATAGAAGCAAAAAAAATTCAACTTTTGCCGATAACAGATAAAGAAAATAAAATTATAGGGACTATTCATATACACGATCTAGTCAATGCAGGCATAAAATCATGAGAATAAATAAATTTATTTCACACTATACAAAATATTCAAGAAGAGATGCCGATAAACTTATCAAAGCGGGAGAAGTAAAGTTAGGCCGTCAAATTTTGAGTGACCTAAGCTATAAAGTGCAGCCTGATGATAATATTTTTGTCAAAGGAAGAGTTGTCGAAAAACGCACAAAGGTTACGGTCATAGTTTACAATAAACCAAAAGGGGTGCTTGTAACTAAAAAAGATGATAGAGGCAGAGCCACGATATACCATAAGCTTTCAGGCAAATATAGACACTTTATTCCTGTAGGCAGGCTTGACTATGCAAGTGAAGGGCTTTTGATACTCACAGATACCCCTGAAGTTGCCCAAATCCTTATGGAGAGTTCACTTCCTAGGGTTTATAATATAAAAATAGACAAACCTTTTACACAAGAGATGGCAGAAGCTATGAGAAATGGCCTTATACTTGATGATGCAAAAGCCGGCGGACATGAAAAAAGCAAAATAACTAACATGAACTTTGCGCCGTTCGAGAAGTTTGAAATAAGGAGCGAGGGCAAAAACTTTACCAAGCTAAGAGTTACCATAAATGAAGGTCAAAACAGAGAACTTAGACGATTTTTCGCTCATTTTGGGGCAAAGGTTTTAGATCTAAAACGAGTAGCATATGGAGACATAGAACTAAATAATCTGCCTACAAATAAAACAAGATATTTTAGTCGCAAAGAGTATGATGATTTGCACAA
>DYLZ01000051.1 GCA_020721775.1 Sulfurovum sp. | reverse complement strand
ATAAAATTCATAATCGTCATTGTATCTTATATTGACTAATCAAACATTAATAAAAGGGTTAAAATGCCAAATCATCTTATAAATGAAACATCTCCTTATCTTTTGGCTCATGCCAAAAATCCCGTTAATTGGTATCCATGGGGCGAAGATGCTCTGCGCCTTGCAAGGCAAGAAAATAAACCAATATTTCTTTCCATAGGTTACAGCAGCTGCCACTGGTGCCATGTCATGGAAAAAGAATCATTTGAAAATGAAATGATCGCAAAGATATTAAATGAAAATTTCATATCTATTAAGATCGATCGTGAAGAAAGACCCGATATAGACAAATATTTTCAAGAGGTTTATTTACTGATGAACGGGAGAAGTGGAGGATGGCCTACTTCTATATTTCTAACTCCTGATTTAAAGCCGTTTTATAGCGCCACATACATACCATCTACTCCAAAGTACGGCATGATGGGCTTCGATGAACTGCTAAATGTTATAACAAAAAGATACAAACAAGATGAATCCCTGCTAAAAGAAAAAGGCAATGAAATTTTGGAATTTTTAAATCCCAAAAAAAGAAAGATAGAAGCCACAAGGCTTGAGCTTGGCATTGAAAGCAAATTTACAGCGCAGACAAAATCAATTTATGATAAAAATTTTGGTGGTTTCGGCGATAGCCCAAAATTTCCGCAAGCTTCTACATATATGACTCTGATAGATTTTTACAAATTTAACAATGATGATGAGTTATTTAGGCTCATCAAACATTCACTAAATTGCATGGTTAGAGGTGGATTTTATGATCTTGTCGATGGTGGATTTTGCAGATACAGTACCGATAAGAAATGGCTGGTTCCGCATTTTGAAAAAATGACTTATGATAATGCGCTTCTTTGCGAACTATATCTAAAAGCGTATCTTTTGACAAGTGATGAAAAATATAAAAGCATTGCCTTTGATACTGCTAAATTTATGCTTGATCGCATGAGCGATGGGGAACTTTTTTATAGCGCTAGTGACGCAGATAGCAAAGGCAAAGAAGGAGAGTACTTCGTATATGATTATGATGAGGCGCTGCAAGCATTCAAAAATGCCGGCATAAATGATCCGGCAATGACTGCAAAACAACTTAGCATCACTAAAAATGGAAATTTTGAAGGAAAATCTATAATAAATTGCAAAGAAGAAAATATACCTCAGTATGATATCGCCATTAATGCTTTAAAAGATTTAAGGCTAAAACGAGAGTATCCGTTTATAGATAAAAAAATAATCCTTGCATGGAATGCCATGATGATAAATTCACTATTCTTGCTCAGTCAAATTGATGAAAGCTATACAGATAAAGCGAAAGATTCTCTTGCATACTTAATAAAAAAACTATACAAAAATAATACGCTTTATCACTCAACAATAAACGACAATGAACCAAAAATAGAAGCGTTTTTGGAAGATTACGCATATCTGACTAACACTCTTATTGGTGCATACAATGTAACACATAAAAAGAGCTACCTTGATTTTGCTACTATCTTGGCAAATGAAGCCATCAAAAAATTTTATAAAAACTATGAATGGGAATTTGCAAATGGTGACTTTGCAACAAAAGCAGAAATATACGATAGCTCATACCCATCATCACTTGCTATAATGCTTGATGCACTACTAAAACTTGATATCCTTACAAACTTTGACTATGAAGAGATTATATTCAAATCTATCGAGCGTCACTCTTACTCACTTATGAGGCAGCCTATATCAAGTCCGCTAATGTGCTCAGCGGCATCAAAATATCTTCGAAAGTATGTCATTTTAAAATCATCAAAAGTGAATATGGAAAATTTTAAGAATGAGATACTAAAACTAAACTATCCATATCTCTTAACTGAAATAAACGATGATGACAATTGGTCAATTTGCGGCAAAGGAGCATGTTTTGCTCATGCTTCAAGTTTTAATGAAATAAAGATAGAATTAGATAAATTAAGTATTACAAACTCTTAGCGTTTTTAAACTCCACTATTTCACTTTCTATCATTCCATCTATCATTCTTTCATAAAGGTCATTTATGAGATTAGGAGAAAGTCCAAAAGAGATAGCTTTAGCTCTCACTCTTGAAATTACATCTTTAACTCTATCTTCTGCTTTAACCTCTTCTATGCTATTTTTAAAATGAGCAATTTGTTTTATATACTCATTTCGTTTAGCTATAAGTTCAACTATCTGCATATCGAGTATATCTATCTCTTTTCTTGCCTCTTCCAGCGTATCACACTTTTTAACATCCATATAATCTCCTTTTGTGATTTATATATATTATATCATATCTATTGATGAAAATATTTTATTGTACATTATGATTATTGAGCAAAAATTATGATTTTGGGAGATTAATATTTGATAAATAAAGTTCACGCTCAAGTTAGAGCGTGAATCAAAAAAGAAGATTATTCTACTTCTGCATCGATGACATCGTCATCTTTTGCGCCGCTTGCATTTTGTGCTGCACCGCCTTGTTCTTTTGCATAAAGAGCTTCTGCTAACTTGTGACTTTTTTCTGTAAGAGTTTTTACTTTTGCTTCTATTTCCTCTTTTGTAGCATTATCATTTTTAAGTGTAGCTTCCAAATCACTTATAGCGCTTTCGATATTTGCTTTTTCTGTCGCATCAAAATTTTCACCAAGCTCGCCTAGAGATTTTCTAGTTTGATGAATAAGCGCATCAGCTTGATTTTTTGTATCAACCAAAGCTTTTCTTTGTTCATCTTCTGCTTTATGCGCTTCAGCGTCAGCTATCATTTTTGCTATCTCTTCATCACTTAATCCGGATGAACCGGTAATTTTGATCTCTTGAGATTTGCCTGTTCCTTTATCTTTAGCAGAAACTGTCAATATTCCATTTGCATCTATATCAAATGTAACTTCGATTTGAGGCACACCTCTTGGAGCTGCAGGAATATCTCTAAGCTCAAACATACCAAGTGATTTATTGTCTTTTGCAAACTCTCTCTCGCCTTGAAGTACATGGATGCTAACTGCCGGCTGGTTATCCTCTGCAGTTGAAAATACTTGCGATTTTTTAACCGGTATCGTTGTACCTTTTTCTATGATCTTTGTCGAAACCCCGCCAAGAGTCTCGATCCCTAAGCTCAAAGGCGTAACATCTAGAAGCAGCACATCTTTAACATCGCCCGCAAGAACTCCGCCTTGTATCGCTGCGCCAAGTGCAACAACTTCATCTGGGTTAACTGACTTATTAAGCTCTTTGCCAAAGAATTTTTTAACCTCTTCTTGAACAAGAGGTACGCGAGTTGATCCTCCAACCATTACTATCTCATTGATCTCATTTTTATTTACGCCCGCATCTTTTAGAACGCTTTCTATAGTTTTGATCGTATTTGAAACAAGATCGGATATCAATGATTCAAATTTAGCTCTCGTAACTTTCATAACAAGGTGTTTTGGACCCGAGGCATCTGCTGTGATAAATGGTAGATTTATTTCAGTTTCAGTTGCGCTTGATAACTCTTTTTTTGCATTTTCAGCAGCATCTTTTAATCTTTGAAGAGCCATTACATCATTTTTAAGATCAATACCGTTTTCGTTTTTAAACTCACCGGCTATAAAGTCAATAAGTCTATTGTCAAAGTCATCTCCACCTAGAAATGCATCACCGCCGGTTGCCATAACCTCTACAACATTATCGCCTGTTTCAAGTGTTGTTACATCAAATGTTCCACCACCTAGATCATAAACCACTATCCGTTCTGCATTTTTCTTATCCAATCCATAAGAAAGTGCAGCTGATGTTGGTTCATTTATGATTCTAAGAACATTAAGACCTGCAATCGTTCCTGCTTCTTTTGTAGCTTTTCTTTGAGCATCGTTAAAATAAGCCGGAACTGTGATAACAGCGTCTGTTATTTTTTCTCCGAGATAAGCTTCTGCATCTTCTTTTAGTTTCATAAGTACTTTAGCTGATATCTCTTGAGGAGTATATGTTTTACCGGCAACTTCTATCGCACAAGCGCCGTTTCTGTCAATTATATGATATGGAAGTTTACTTTTTGCCTCTTTTGCTTTTGGCTCATCACACATTAGTCCCATAATTCTCTTAATTGAATATATAGTTTTTTTCGGATTTGTAACTGCTTGTCTTTTTGCAGCATCTCCCACTAAAATTTCACCTTTATCAGTAAAAGCAACTACCGAAGGCGTTGTGTTTTTGCCCTCTTTGTTTACTATAATTTTTGCTTCACCATGATCAAATATTGCCATAGCTGAATTTGTAGTACCTAAATCTATTCCTAATACTTTTGCCATTTATTATTTCCTTCTTTCTTTTATTTAATTTATTCGCAAGGCAAAGCCCATATGCGCTTCGTCATACTCGTGTTTGACACGGGTATCCATATTGATTCTTGCCACTCGGACAATCTTGAGATTTTATTTAGCTGTGCTTACCATTGCAGGGCGAAGCACTTGATCTTTCATCATGTAACCCTTTTGAAGGACTTGCACGATCTCACCGCTCGTTTTTTCATCATCTTCTATTTGCATGATAGCTTGATGAACATCAGGATTTAAACATCCTTCACACACTATTTCACTAATACCGTGTTTTTCAAGAATTTTTTTTAATTGTTCATGCGTTTTTGAAATACCTTCTTTGATGCTTGCCAATACTTCAGAATGCTCCTTGGCATTAATGATATCAATAGAAGCAAGCGCGCCGTCAAATGAATCCATAACGCTTAGCAAATCTTTTGCAAAACTGCTGTTTGCATAAGCTACTGCGGTTATTTTATCTTTTTCTAAACGCTTTTTTGTATTTTCAAAATCAGCATAAGCTCTCAAATATTTATCTTTATATTCTTGAACTTCATTTTTAAGTGCGGTTACCTCATCTACTTGGGTTTCTTCTGTAGATTCACTATGTTCTGCCGCTTCTTCGATCTGCTCAGAATTTACTTTTTCTTCTTGTGACAAATAAGCCTCCTTCTATAAAAAATTTTATGGCAAGTTTTATCTACAAAACTATGCTTAAAAGGGATTATACAACATTGAGTGATATTTTGTCAAGTATAATATAAATATTTTTATGTAATTAACTTTAGTCTATATGGCTCAAGTTAAAATACGCTAAAAAATCATCATAATAAAATCGTTATTTTATAAATAATAATGTAGGGTGCATTTGCCACCGCACCGAAATATAATGGTGATTTGATACAATGGTAGGTTAGCAAACTCCACCCTACGCCTTTTTTACATGATAACGCTTTTGTAATACTTTTATAAAAAATATCAATGAAAAAGACATTGTGATTTAAAACTACATAATGTTAAAAAAGATGTGGGATAAAATTTGAAATGATTAAATAAATTAAGAGTTACCGCCAAAAGGCGGCAAAAATAGATTTTAGTCTCTGATACCTAAAGCATCTTTAACTGTATGCCATCTAGTGATGTCAACATTTTTAAGATATTTCATCAATCTTCTTCTTTGACCGACTAGTTTCAAAAGTCCCACTCTTGATGAGTGATCTTTTTTGTTAGTTTTAAGGTGTTCTGTTAGATTGTTGATTCTTTCAGTTAAAAGCGCTACTTGCACTTCAGTTGAACCTGTATCTTTTTCATTTTTAGCAAACTTAGAGATTATCTCTTGTTTTTTCGCCGCATCTAAAGCCATAATGACCTCCTGATTGGTATAAATTTTTGAAGTGCAATTATATCTTTATAAACTTATTTATTAATTAAACAAGATAATGCTTCTAAATAAATGGTACCCTAAAGTTATTTTAGAGTAAAATAGTCCTAATAAGTCTGAGGAATAAATATATGCTAATAACCCGTGCTACCGAATATGCTCTTCTATCATTAGAGATAATTAAAAATGCTAAACACCCGATCGGCGTTGAGTATATTGCAAATGAGTTAAATATCCCAAAAAGCTTTTTGGCAAAGATCTTGCAAAATTTGGCAAAAAACGAAATACTAATTTCTCGAAAAGGCGCGAAAGGCGGTTTTATCATAGCTCACCCTATCGATGAAATTACGCTTTTTTCCATAGTTGTAGCAGCCGAAAATAAATATCCTGCTGTATTTGACTGCGCCCAATATTCTGAAACTTGTCCTAATGGCGCTATCGGCACATGTCCAATTTCACCGTTTATAGCCAAATTCCAAACTAAAATAAATTCATTTTTAAAAGAGATGACATTAGGAGATATTTTTGAAAAATAAAGTTTTTCATCTTTCACATATAGACTTGGACGGCTATGGTTGCCAATATCTAACAAATCTTGCATTTAAAGATATAAATTTTTACAATGCCAACTATGGACCGGAGGTAAGCGCGAGATTAAAAGAGATTGTCTCCAATATAAAAAATAACGGTAAAAATGAAGATACGACTATTTTGATCACGGATTTGAACCTGACTCCAAAAGAAGCTGCATGGATAGAAAAAGAGGCAAAAGAGCTCAATGTCTCTTTAGCGCTTTTAGATCATCATATAACCGGACTTAAAAGCAATGAAAAACACGACTGGTACCATTTAGACATTGAGCATTGTGCCACTTGGCTTACATACGATTGGCTCAAAAAAAATTATGACTTTGATATGGAAGGCAAGTTTAAAACGGTAGTAGATGCCATCAATGATGTAGATATGTGGCATAGTAAAAATGACTATTTTGAATACGGCAAAGTTATGATGAGCATGATATCTTCAGCAAAAGAGATAAACCGCATAATGTTCCAAAAATATGATATAGAGTATAAGCATTTCTTGATAGACAGCGCAAAAAAACTCTTAAGCGGCTCTGATGCGCATATAAAACTTGATGACAACATTCACGCTCTAAAAAAAGAGTTTTTTATAAATGATAAAAATGATACTAAGGACAATTTGATAGCATCATACATATCTTCCCTTCTTTCACAAAATAAAGATAGATTTACCATAAGCTACAAAGGATTCAAGGGACTTCTCGGATACAATGTCGGTAACTCATCGATCATTGGCAATACTTTCTTGGTACAAAATCCGGAGTTTGACTTTTATATGGATGTAAATTTCAGAGGGATATTTTCACTTAGAGGTCATGACAAGCTTGACCTATCCTCTATGGCTGCTCTTATCGGAAACGGCGGCGGACATAAAAATGCGAGCGGAGGAAAAATAGAAGAGTTTAAAGACTCTTTTGTGTATGAAGAGATAAAAGATTTTATACAGAAATATAT
>DYLZ01000007.1 GCA_020721775.1 Sulfurovum sp. | reverse complement strand
GAAAATAATTTACTTAATGAGATACAAGAGGAGGCGGATACTCTTATAAGACAGTCCCAAAAAAGAAAAGTTTTGAAAGCCAAAATGGATGCTAAGCTCAAACTTAAAAATAGACAGAGAAACGATATGATCTCAGCGCTTGCTCATGAATTTAGAAATCCTATCGCTTCAATAGTAGGATATGCTTCTACATTGCAAGAAGATAAGGATATGGATGAAGAGTTGAGGAACCGATTTTTGGATAAGATTTACAACAATAGTCAAAAGATAGAGTCGCTTTTGTCAAGACTTGTATTGTGGAATAAATTTGAAAATGGACAGGCAACTTTTAATGCGCAAAAATTTAACTTACTTCCGCTTGTAGAGGATGTCAAAAATGCACTATTGGAGCGATATCCGTATAGGATTATCAATATTCACGGCAGCGACAGGGTTGTTGAGGCAGATAAGATGTTGCTCGAAATTGTGATAAAAAATTTAACCGAAAATGCCATCAAATATTCAAAAGATGATATTGATATTTTTATAAATCCAAAAACGGTAGAGATAGTTGATAGCGGCGTAGGTATATCGGCTCAAAATTTGGAAAAAGTTACTAAAAAGTTTTTTAGATCCGGTGAACACAGTTGGGATAACTCCATGGGGCTTGGTTTGTCTATCGTTAAAAAAATATTGGATATGCATGGAAGCGAACTTAAGATAGAAAGTCAATTAGATAAAGGTTCAACTTTTTCTTTTGAGATTTAGTATTGATTGTTTTTTGAAATTTTTTGGAGCGGGCGAAGGGATTCGAACCCTCGACCCTAACCTTGGCAAGGTTATGCTCTACCCCTGAGCTACGCCCGCACCGATATGAAGTATTGATTAATGCCAATCTATTTTTACTATAAGCAACTAGTTGCGTGAGCTGACTGCTGAAGTCGTCACATTGACAACATTATGTTATAATTAATGGTACCTTGGGTCGGACTCGAACCGACACGAGCAAGCTCACCAGATTTTGAGTCTGGCGTGTCTACCAGTTTCACCACCAAGGCATTGATTTAGCAGCAGAATTTTACAAAAATCAACTTAAAGTGCGTTTAAAATAAAGTTTTTTAAATTAGACAATTTAAGTTATAATATCATAAATCTATGGCCTTGGAGTTTATTTGAAATTAACAATGATCATAAGCATAATCGTGCTTATCTACGGCGCATTTTCAACATTGTTTCATGATACGCAGATAGTAGGTAAGGTTGGCAAGATAGTCGGCGAAACAAATATCGAGCTTTTCGGTTACATCGCTTATATAAATTTGCTACTATTGCTTTTTCCTCTTTATAAAATATACAAAAATATCAATCTTGTAAAACAGGCTGATTTTATCGTAGGATGGATACTTTTTTTTATAGGATCGTTCTTATTGGGCGGTCTTATTTTTTCTCCAGATAACGCCGGATATGTGGGATTTAATTTAGTTGATTTTCTTGTTCCTTATATAGGCAAGCTTGGTTTATGGCTTTTTTGGTTTATGATAATGCTAATAAGCTTGATACTCGTAGTTGATGATGATTTTGATTGGTCTGAGTTTTTCTATAAAATTAAAAATAAGACTATCCGTGAAGAGAAAAGATATAATCAAAAAAGAGAGAGTTTTTTAAAGTCATTTTTTACACCCTTTAATGATCTTTTTAAAAAAGCAGGCTTAAAAATAAAAGCAGTTTTTAAAAATCCATTCGATGCTTCTATGGCGGATGACGATTTTGTTAATATTGCTAATGCAAAGCCACAAAAGCCATCTTATGATCATGCTATTGCGACTCAAAAAGAGATAAAAGAAAATCCTGCCGTGAAAACAACTTCATCATTTGTAGAGCCGCTCCAAAGTATCGGTTTTGAAGTTAATGAAACTAAAGATAATAATTTTTTAAAAACAATCAAACCTACAAAAAGTGTAGAAATAGTCGATGAGCTGGAAGAAAACTCAAAACTAATGTCCCAAATAGACAAAGGAGCAGCACCAATTCCAAAAAATTTTAAATTGCCTAAATTGGATTTTTTACAAAAAGCCCCTCGAGCTTCAAAAAAGATAAACGAAGCAGAGATCGACAGAAAGATAAAAGAGCTTTTGGAAAAATTAAAAAAGTTCAATATAGAAGGAGATGTAGTTAGGACATACACAGGACCGCTTGTTACTACATTTGAATTTAAGCCTGCTCCGCATGTTAAGGTTTCAAAGATATTGGGACTTCAAGATGACTTGGCTATGGCGTTAAGCGCCGAAACCATCAGGATACAAGCCCCGATCCCAGGGCGTGATGTTGTAGGTATCGAGATACCAAATGACGAAACGCAGACAATTTATCTAAGAGAAATTTTAGAAGATCCTGTATTTAGAGAGTCAAAGTCTCCCCTAACGGTGGCTCTAGGTAAAGATATAGTCGGCAAACCGTTTGTAACGGACATAAAAAAACTACCTCACTTGCTGATCGCAGGAACAACGGGAAGCGGAAAATCTGTGGGCATTAATGCGATGATACTCTCGCTTCTTTATAGAAATGACCCGGATCAACTTAAACTTATGATGATAGATCCAAAGATGCTTGAGTTTTCTATCTACAATGATATACCGCACCTTATAACACCGGTTATCACATCTCCTAAAAAAGCAATTGCCGCTTTATCAAATATGGTAGGAGAGATGGAAAGGCGATATATGCTTATGGCAGAAAATCGTACCAAAAATATAGAGAGTTATAATGAAAAAGTAAGCAAAGACGGCTCAGCTAAAACTATGCCTTATATTGTTGTAGTTATTGATGAGCTGGCTGACCTTATGATGAACGGCGGAAAAGAGGTTGAATACTCGATAGCAAGACTTGCCCAAATGGCAAGAGCAAGCGGAATACACCTCATAGTTGCCACACAAAGACCGAGTGTCGATGTCGTAACAGGGCTTATAAAAGCAAATCTTCCATCTCGTCTTAGTTACAGGGTCGGTACGAGGATCGATTCTAAGGTTATACTTGATTCAGTAGGAGCTGAAAGCTTGCTCGGCCGCGGGGATGCACTCTTTACGCCTCCTGGTGCAGTAGGACTTGTAAGGCTTCATGCACCATGGAACACAGAAGATGAGATAGAGCAGATAGTGGAATTTTTAAAAGCCCAAAGAATGCCCGAATATGATGAAAGTTATCTGACAAGCGATGGGCAAAACGGCAAGAGTGGGGAGATTTTAAATGTTGAAGACCTTGACCCATTGTACGAGCAGGCAAAAGAGGTTATTTTAACAGACAATAAAACATCCATTTCATACCTGCAGAGAAAATTGCAGATAGGATACAACAGAGCCGCAAATATCATAGAACAGCTCGAAGCAAGAGGGGTATTGAGTCCTCCAAATAACAAAGGAAATAGAGAAATTTTGTAATAGATGTGTCATAATTTGATATAATATTTCATATTTAAATAAGGAGCAGTGATGGCATATTTTTCTGATGCAAAGATCGGTGATAAAGTTTATGGTTTGATATTTGGAAAAGGAAAAATAGTAGATATTTTTCCGGACAGCTACTATTCTCTTATGGTTGAATTTGAAAACGGCTACGAAGTGCCATATACTGATGAGGGAATTCCCGGCTGGGGAAATTTCAAAAAACAAACGCTCTTTTTTAGAAATGATATTGATTTGTGCAATGAAGACTTTTCGCCTGTTGACAAAGCGATGACGCCTAAAAAAATAATCAAGCTCAGAGAAAAGAAAAAGCTTGAAGTTAGATGTCCGTCAGGCGTTTGGATGAATGCAAAAAAAGTTGATGATGAGTATATAGAGAAAATTTTAAAAAAAGAAAAATATCATCTCTTTAGAAAGAAAAAAGATATCGATAAAAGCAAAACAAAAAACAAAGGCAAACAGAAAAAAACTAACGAAGAGAAATAATCTGCCGATGTTTCCTTTGTAACAATTTGATACAAGAGAGGTTCTTCTGTTTTTTAAAATTGTTAAAAAATCCATATTTTAGACAAGAGTAGATAATATTTATTGTTATATTAATATATGGAGATTATTATGTCACTATTGGAAGAGTACAAAGCTCACACATTTGAGCGAGAAGCGCTTGGTGTTCCGCCATTGGCACTTAATGCAAAGCAAACAGCCGAATTAGTAGAGTTACTAAAAGCAACACCTATCGAAGATCAAGATTATGCGCTTAGTTTATTGGAAGATAGAATTAACGGCGGCGTTGATGACGCTGCTTATGTCAAAGCCGCATTTTTAAATGCAATAGTTCAAGGTGATGCAACATCCCATGCGATAGATAAAGTACATGCTGTTAAAATTTTGGGAAAAATGGGTGGCGGATATAATGTCGGACCGCTTGTAGAAGCATTGAAACACCCTCATGTAGAAGTAGCTCAAGCTGCTGCAGATGAGCTTAAAAATACTATTTTGGTATATGACTCTTTTAATGATGTAAAAGATCTTATGGATCAAGGTAATATGTTTGCAAAAGAAGTTATTGAGTCTTGGGCTAACGGCGAATGGTTTACAAACAGACCCGAACTTGCTCGTGAGATAACACTCACGGTTTATAAAGTTCCGGGTGAGACAAACACGGATGATCTAAGCCCTGCAAGTGAAGCATTTACCAGAGCTGATATTCCGCTTCATGCGAACTCAATGCTGTGCGCTCGTATGGAAAAACCGCTTGAAACTATGGCAAAACTTAAAGAAAAAGGTCATCCGCTTGCTTATGTCGGTGATGTTGTAGGAACCGGAAGCAGTAGAAAATCAGCCATTAACTCTCTTCAATGGCATATAGGGAAAGATATTCCGGGTATTCCAAATAAAAGAACAGCAGGTGTGGTGATCGGCAGTATCATTGCTCCGATTTTCTTTAATACTGCAGAAGATAGCGGATGTTTACCTATACAAGCTCCGGTAGAAGCTTTAGAGACAGGAGATGAGATAGTTGTTAAACCGTATGACGGCGTTATAGAGAAAAACGGAGAAGTTGTAAGCAGATTTAAACTTTCTCCAAATACTATTCCGGATGAAATGAGAGCAGGTGGGAGAATCCCGCTAATTATCGGTAAAGGCTTAACAGCTAAAGCAAGAGAAGCGCTCAAGCTTGGAGCATCAACACTTTTTGCAACTCCTGAACAGCCGGCTGATAGCGGCAAAGGTTATACTTTGGCTCAAAAAATAGTAGGACGCGCTTGCGGCATGAAAGGCGTGAGAGCAGGTATGTATGTTGAGCCTATCGCGACAACAGTCGGAAGTCAAGATACGACAGGACCTATGACAAGAGACGAGATAAAAGAGCTTGCAGCTCTTAGCTTTGGTGCTGATATGGTTATGCAGTCTTTCTGTCATACCGCAGCTTATCCAAAACCTGCAGATATCGAGCTTCAGCATACATTGCCTGAATTTTGGACAAGCAGAAAAGGCGTGATTTTAAGACCGGGTGACGGTGTTATCCACTCATGGCTAAACAGACTTTGTTTGCCTGATACTGTCGGAACAGGCGGAGACAGTCATACAAGATTTCCTATCGGTATTTCTTTCCCTGCAGGAAGCGGACTTGTAGCCTTTGCAGGAGTTACTGGTATGATGCCGCTGACTATGCCTGAGTCTGTTTTGGTTAGATTTAAAGGCGAAATGCAGCCGGGCATCACTCTAAGAGACCTTGTAAATTCAATTCCTTACTTCGCTATCAAAGCGGGACTTTTAACAGTTGAGAAGAAAGGCAAGAAAAATATCTTTAACGGCAGAGTGTTAGAGATTGAAGGTCTTGAGAATTTAAAATGCGAACAAGCATTTGAACTAAGCGATGCAAGTGCTGAGAGAAGCGCAGCTGCCTGTACAGTAAAACTAAACAAAGAGCCGATTATTGAATATTTAAATTCCAATATTGCGCTTATAGAAGAGATGATAGAGCAAGGATATGAAGATGCCAAAACTCTTCAAAGAAGAGCGGATAAAATGAAAGAGTGGCTTGCGAATCCAACCCTTATGGAAGCCGATAAAGACGCAGAGTATGCGGCAGTTATCGAGATAGACTTAAATGAAATTACAGAGCCTATACTGGCTTGTCCTAATGATCCGGATGATGTGGCAACACTAAGTGAAATACTAGCAGATGAAAAAAGACCAAAAGATATTCAAGAGGTATTTGTCGGAAGCTGTATGACAAATATCGGTCTATTTAGAGCACTTGGTGAAGTTTTACGAGGTGAGGGTGCTGTTAAAACAAAACTTTGGATAGCGCCTCCTACAAAAATGGATGAAAAAACTCTAATAGAAGAGGGATATTACGCTGTATTTGGCACAGCAGGAGCCAGAACAGAGATACCGGGATGTTCTTTGTGTATGGGTAATCAAGCTCAAGCAAGCGCCGGATCAACTGTATTTAGTACAAGTACCAGAAATTTTGATAACCGTCTTGGCAAGGATACAAAAGTTTATTTGGGTTCTGCTGAAGTTGCAGCAGTTGTCGCTCTTTTAGGTAAAATTCCTTCAAAAGAGGAGTATATGAGTATAGTTAACAAGAAAATTACTCCGCAAATGGCTCCAAAAGTTTATAAATATCTAAACTTTGATAAAGTTTCAAGCGCTGATCTTAAGGCGATGGTTAGATAAAATTTGAGCAGAGTGTTCTGCTCAATTACATTTTAAAATATTCTTCTTTTTAAATTTTAATCACATAGCATTATTAATCAACCGATTATTTCTTTATGATAATATTTTCTGTAAACACAAAAGGCAAAACAAAAATGGATAAAAAACGGTGCGGATGGGTAAAACTTAGTGATCCTATTTATGTTGCATATCATGATGAGGAGTGGGGTAAACCTCTACATAACGATCAGGCTCTGTTTGAACTTTTCAGCCTTGAGACGCAATCAGCAGGGCTTAGCTGGCTTACGGTGCTTAAAAAACGAGAAGGATACAGGCAAGTCTTTGCCGGATTTGATCTGCAAAAAGTTGCCCTATATTCTGATAATGATATTGATAGAATTATAAATAGCGGGCTTGTTATAAAAAGCCGTCCAAAAATAGAAGCAATTATCTCCAATGCCAAAAGATTTTTGGAGATAGTAAAAGAGTTTGGCTCACTTGATAACTATTTTTGGAGCAAGGTTGGCGGAGAGCAAATAGTTAATGATGTATCTTTTTATAAAGATGCGCAATGCACTTCTAATATCTCTGATGAGATAACTAAGGAGCTAAAAAAACGAGGATTTAAATTTATAGGCTCAACGACCATTTATGCATTTATGCAGGCATGCGGTATAGTAAATGATCACGAGAATGGATGTTGGTGTAAGAAAAAATGATTATTAGTTAAATATAGTTTTTAATTCATCTGGAATTTTTGTTATTTTACCATTTGTATCGACAAATCCAAGCTTGATTTGCATTTCAAAAATTTTTTCACTTTCTTTATATATTGTTTGTTCTAACAAAAGGGAAGCATTTTTTATCTCAATAAGTGCAGTTTTAACCTCAAGTATATCTCCGAGTTTGGCAGGTTTATAAAATTTGCACTCAAGTTCGCTAACCACAAAATGTGTATCATTTATCACGGGAGATAAACCTTTAGCAAAAAAGAGATCGCTTCTTGCTCTTTCGCAATATTTGATATAGTTGGTGTGATAAACTACTCCGCCCGCATCGGTATCTTCGTAATAAACTCTGATTTTCACTATCAATCCTATTGAATATTGTATTAATTATACAATCGCATAACTTTGAGTTGGTTTTAAAAAATTAGAAAGATATTTTTTAAAATATCAGGTAAAATACCTAAATTGTTTTATTGATGAATTAAAAATAAAATAAAAGCGATAAGTTTTTGTCGCAATAAGATAGTAAATATTTTTATTTTGTAGAGAAATTATAGATGTGTGCAATTTTTGGAATAGTTGGAGAGTATGATTTAAAAGAGGCTAAAAATGCTCTTTTTTTGATGGAGCATAGAGGTCCTGATAGTAGCTCATATATCTTTGATAAAAACTTCTTTTTAGGACACAATAGACTCTCTATAATCGATTTAGACAAGGAGGCGGATCAGCCATTTGTTTATCAAGATATCGCTCTAAGTTTTAATGGAGAGATTTATAACTATAAAGAGTTAAAAGAAAAACTTCCGTTTAACTTTAAAACAAAAAGCGATACTGAAACTATCATAGCTGCTTATAAAACTTATGGGCTTTATTTTATAAACTATTTAAGAGGTATGTTTGCAATCGCTCTAAAAGACGGCAATATTTTTTATCTTTTTCGAGATAGATTCGGTAAAAAACCTCTTTTTTACTATCAAGATGAACAAAGATTTATATTTGCGTCTGAGATAAAAGCAATATTGCCTTTTGTAAAAAAAGAGATAGATCTAAAGAGTCTCTCTTGCTATTTATCATATGGATCTTCTATATCGCCAAGGACATTTTATAAAGGTATTAAAAAACTCTCGCCGGGTTATTTTTTAACCTTTAAAGACAATAGAATAGAGATTAAAAAATATTATGATTTTTTACAGGAAAGCTCTATTTTTAGTGAAGATGAGGCAATTGAAAAAATAGAAGAGGCGGTTCAAAAGGCGGTTGATTATAGACTTGTAGCTGATGTGGAGGTTGCTTCATTTCTAAGTGGCGGGATAGATAGTTCTATTGTTAGCTATTTTGCATCTACAAAAAAGAGGTTAACAACATTTTCTATCGGTTATAGAGATTATCCAAAATATAGTGAATTGGAATTTGCTAAAAAGGTTGCAGACCATATAGGCTCAAACCATCATGAAGTTTATATGGATAAAAATAATTTTTTAGATAGTATCCAAAAAGCTCTTTTTGCTTTAGATGAGCCTTTGGGAGATCCGGCTGTAATTCCTTTGATCTTTTTATTTGAAAATGTAAAAAAGTATGGTATTAAAGCTATATTAAGCGGAGAGGGCGGTGATGAGCTTTTTATGGGATATAGGCAATATTTTGAATTTTTAGATATTGAAAAAGCTAAAAATTTAAGATATAAAAATTGGCTAAAAAACTATTTTAAATCAAACTTTTCGCTCAACAAAGAGTGGGAGTGGTATAAAAGAGTTTTTGAAGGCTCTCCTCTTTTTAGAACAACAGGAGAGATTTTTACCGATTTGCAAAAAAATCTATTTTTAAAACAAAATATTAAAGATAACGAATCGCTTGAATGCATAGAAAATTATTTAATAGATTTGGAGCCGATTAAGTGGTATAGCTATATTGATATAAAGGCGCATTTAGGAGAACTTTACTTTACAAAACTTGACCGAGCTTCTATGATAAACTCAATTGAAGCAAGAACTCCTTTGATAGACCAAGATTTGGTTGAGCTCTCTTTTAAGATTGATTCAAATTTGAAGATAAAAAACAATCAAACAAAATATCTTCTTAGAAAAATTGGCTTAAAATATCTTCCAAAAGAGATAATTTTGCGAAAGAAAAAAGGATTTTCATATCCATTTATGGAGTGGCTTGTTGAGTCAAAAGAGATTGAAAAGATAAGAAGTGTAAATAAAAAAAGTCAAATTTTTAGAGATCAAGAGATAGATTTTTTGCTTTCACATATAAACAACGGTAATTTTAAACAACATGGATGGTTGCTTTATATATTTAGTTTATGGCTTGAAAATAATATATAAGCAATACAATATCCAATATAATCATTAACTTGTAAAGCGGTTTATTTTGTCATATTTATATATTTATTGAATCCTCTAAACAAACCATTCAAGCCAAGAGTTTGCCACGACTAGAACCCCGCCAGCTAACGCCTTCGACCTGCATGGCAAAATTGTCTATCAGGATTTATTCAGAGGATTCTATTTTTTAAATCAAACAACTTTTGTATTGTTAAAAACAATATCATACCAATTACGCTAACTAAAATAATAGTAGCGCCTGTCGTTAGATTATAGTTATAAGACACCATTAACCCTATTATTGTAAAAAAAGCAGAAATTAACCCTGAATATATCATCATACCGATTAGTGAACTTGATATTTTTTCTGCTATAAAAACAGGGATGGTAAGCATCGAAATAACAAGTATAAGTCCTACGACTTTCATTGTCATAACTATACCAATTGATGATATAACAAGTATTAAAGTATAAAAAAGCCCAACATTGATACCTCTAATATGCGCATATTCGCTGTCATAAGAGACGGCTAGTATATTTCTATACCCAAAAATAACAAATATTAAAATTATTGAGAGTACACCAAGCATTGTATAAATATCGGCTGTTTCAACTGCCAGGATTGAGCCAAAAAGATAGCTCATAAGATCTACATTATAACCGGGCGTCAAGTCTATTAGGATCACTCCTATTGCCATACCCGTAGCCCAAATAAGGCCTATAAAAGTATCAACTCTCTCTTTGTATTTTATAGTTAAAAATGCCATCAGTGCTGAAGCAGCAACAGCAAATAGACTAGCCCCTAAAAATATAGGTAATCCAAAAAAGATAGCAAAACCTATACCCCCGTAAGATGTATGGGCTATACCGCCTGCTAAAAATACCATACGGTTTACTACTATAAGTGAACCTATGATACCTGAAATGAGACTTACTATTATTCCGGCAATTAAAGCATTTTGCATAAAATCAACTGTAAATATTTCAAACATTTTTGTTCCTAAACATCTGCATCAATTCCACTTCGCAAAAATGACCGTTTTGAGGTGTAGTGGAAAACCTGCTTATATTATTATGCAGAGTTAAAAATTTATTGATATAAGCCACTTTATTGGCATAATTTAGAGTAACGGATATATCATGACTTACTACAATTATAGTCATATGTTTATTTAGCTCTTTAAGGAGTTCGTATATTTGTTTTTGTCCATCTACATCAATGCTGGCTGTCGGTTCATCAAGAAGCAATAGAGCGGGGTGATTACATAAAGCTCTTGCTATCATAACTCTTTGCCTCTGACCTCCTGAAAGAGTGCCTATTTTGGCATTTGCAAAATCCTCCATTCCGACTTGAGAAAGTGCTCCCAACGCACAGGCTTTTTCTGCTTTTGAATATCCAAAAAAAGGTTTTTTATCGCTAATGTGCCCCATAAGAACAACTTCTATGACTTTTATGGGAAATGATGTATTTATGTTTGTATTTTGTGGAACATAGCCGATGCGTGAGAGTTGCTGTGTGGGATTTTGTCCATTTATAGTAATTTTGCCGTTTTTTGTTTGTAAAATACCCAAAATTAGTTTTAGTAGTGTTGATTTGCCGCCGCCGTTTGGACCGATAATGGCTAAAAAATCTTTTTCGTTTAGAGATAGATTTATATTTTCTAAGACATTTACATTGTCATAATTAAAAGTTAAATTATTTATCTCTAATATTTTTTTACCCATTTATAGTGTGCTATAGCCTTTGCAAAACTTGTCATATATGAATGCCAATTATATCCAAGATTGCTGATTTTTACTACCGGTATATTAAGTGTTTTTGATATTTGAGATGCGCTTTTGGCCGAAAACTCAGGAGCAACAAATATAGCTTTTATATGCTCTTTTTTTGCTCTATTTATTAGTAAAATCAAATCTTTTGGTTTCGGCTCCTTTCCTTCTAATTCTATTGGCATTTGGATAAGATTATACTCATTTGCAAAATATCCCCATGAGGGATGAAATATCATAAACTTACTTCCTTTTGGAGTGTTTTTTAAAATCGTTTTGATTTGTAAGTCGGTTTGTTTTAAATAGTTTACAAGTTTGATGTAATTTTTATTATATACGGTTTGATTTGAAGGATCTATTTTAACAAGCGCATTTTTGATATTTGCAGCCATTATAATCATATTTTTAGGAGTTGTCCATACATGCGGATCCGGTCTCTCATGCTCATGATGTTCGTAATAATCTTCGTGTTCAGCTTTGTCGTGACGATGTGCGGCCATTTTTATTTTTTTGATACCTTTTGTAGAATCAAAAATAATCATATTTTTATTTTGAGAATGAAATCTGCCCATCCATGCCTCTTCAAATTCTATGCCAATTGTAAAATATGCTTTCGCTTTAGATATAGATAGCATTTGAGATGGTTTTGGCTCATAAGAGTGCGGACTTGCGCCGGAAGGTATCATGGCGATAACATTTACTTTGTCGCCACCTATGGCATCAGCAAGAGCTTTTTGAGGCGCAATACTCACAGCAATAGTTGTTTGCGCATTTAGTAAAGTTACAAAAGCAGTAACTACAAAAAATATTACTTTATATATCATTTTTTTCCTAAAATTTATTTTTGAACTCTTTATAATATAATTTTTATTTTTAAGTGCTACTTAGTTGCATTTAAAATAAGAGTAATTTTATCTTAATTTTTATTTAAGCATAGTTTGATATTATTATTTTTTTTAAAAATATAATAAGGATAAAAAATGACAAAGATAAATGTATTGAAAGAGTGTAAATGTTTTCAAGAGAGCGATTTTATAAATAATGAAGAGTTTGATTCGAAGGACGAAGCGCTTTTAAAAGCTCAGCATATGGTTAGATATATGAATGATGAGTTTTGTGGTAAGCATAATTTTACATTGCGAGAAGTTGGTGATGAACTTCAAATTGCTGTTGATATGAACGAAACAAAAAGCAGTGGATGTTGCGGCGGTGGACACTGTTCATAAATAGAGTTTAAGAGTTTAATTTTTCAAGTAATAACTTCGCAAATCCATCAAACTCCGGCAGCTCAAGCTTGCCTCCTCTTTGCTGCATTCCCCACATGGGTTCCGGGAAATGGCTGTCTTTTTCAAATCTTGCCATAATGTGCCAATGAACATGCGGCAAGTAGTTGCCAAATGACGCTATATTTATTTTTGTAGGGTTATAGAACGCTATCATCTCTTTTTCTATGATATTCAGCAGTCTGTAGATATGCAGCTGAGTATCCCACGGCACTTCGCTCATCTCACGGTATGGGTGTTGTGTAAATATCTTGACCCAAGGGATAGAGCTTTCGTGACGCTCTATGCGTATGAGATCGTCTTGGTGGAGTATCATCATCTCAGCCTTTGGATTTTTCGTTTGCCTAGTTTAAACAAGCCGGAGACTTGTCCGTTTAAACTTAATGGTGTTACTATAATATCAGCGTTCTCATAGGCAAACTCTTCATTGTATTCTTTGCCGCTCAGGTTTGCCGAAGTGCTGTATGCCCACTCCAGCCTATCAAGAAGCAATAAGTGGCGCTTATCTTTTACGACCCTGAATGATTCGCTTTTGATGACAAAGGTAGATTTCTCAGCTCTCCTGACTCTTTTTTTATGTATATGCGGCACTCTAGCCATGGATTTAAGAGTATCAAGTGAGTTTAGAGCTTTTATAAATTTTTTGTCTTTGGGTCTTTGTTTTATCTCATTTAGCTTATTGCTGTTTTGAGACACAAATCCTATGGTAGTATCGGTTTTTGTTAAAAATAGAAGATTTTTGAAATTCATTTATGTAAGATAATCTTGTAAAGCTTTCGGTTCAAGCGAATTGCCGCTTGTTTGCAACTCTTTTATGGCAAGAGCAGTTGCTCTAGCCGCCGCTACTGTCGTAAAATATGCTACATTTGCGCTCAATACGGATTGACGAATGATCTTCGCATCATCTTTGCTAGATTTGTTATCGCTTGTATTTATAGCAAGCGAAATTTCACCATTTTTTATCATATCGTCAATATTTGGTCTGCCTTCTGATACTTTAAGCACTTTTATTGAAGCAATTTTTGCGTCCGTTAATGCTTTATGTGTTCCTGAAGTTGCGACTATTTCAAATCCAAGATCAGTAAATGCTTTTCCTATCTCGCCTGCATAACATTTGTCATTTTCTGTTAAAGATAAAAAAAGTTTACCGCTTAGAGGTATGTTGTTTTTACTTGCAAATTGGCTTTTTGCAAAACTCATACCAAAGTTATCGCTTATGCCCATAACTTCGCCTGTTGATTTCATCTCAGGTCCAAGGATCAGATCAGAGCCGGAAAGTTTATTGAATGGGAATACGGCTTCTTTTACTGCAACATGATCTTTTAAGTTCGGCTCCATTATCTCTTTGTCAAAATTAACTACACCAAATGTGTCATAATATTTTAATGCTTCTTTTAAATTACCTTGTATCATAACTCTTGTAGCTACTTTTGCCAAAGGTACGCCTGTTGCTTTACTTACAAACGGCACAGTTCTTGAAGCTCTAGGATTTACTTCTATAAGGTATATTTCACCCTTATGTATAGCATATTGAACATTCATAAGACCTACAACGCCTAGATTTATGGCAATAATGGCAGTTTGTTTTTTGATCTCTTCTTGAAGTTCTAAAGAAATAGATATGGGAGGCAAAGAGCATGCGCTGTCTCCGGAGTGGATACCTGCTTCTTCTATATGCTGCATAATTGCTCCGATATAAACATCTTTGCCGTCGCATATTGCATCAACATCAAGCTCAACCGCATTATCAAGAAATTTATCAATAAGTACAGGTGCATCGTTTGATACGCTTACAGCCTCATCCATATACTCTTTGAGTTCATTGTCGCTATAAACTGTTCTCATACCGCGTCCGCCCAAAACGAAACTCGGACGAACAAGTACCGGATAACCGATACGATTTGCAATAACTAGAGCATCCTCTTTTGTTACTGCTGTTCCGTTATCAGGCTGTTTTAAACCAAGGCGGTTGATAAATTCAGAAAACTGCTCTCTATCCTCTGCCAAATCAATTACTTTTGCGCTTGTTCCGGCAATTTTTGCCCCTATGGAAGTCAATTTTTTTGCTAACTTTAGCGGTGTTTGACCTCCGAAATGCACTATAACGCCATCCGGATTTTCAAGCTCGATCACACTTCTGACATGTTCAAAATCTATAGGCTCAAAGTAGAGAATGTCCGAAGTGTCATAATCAGTTGAAACTGTTTCAGGATTGCAGTTATACATAATTGAAGTAACGCCCATATCTTCAAGAGCAAATGATGCGTGAACACAACAATAGTCAAATTCTATACCTTGACCAATTCTATTTGGTCCACCGCCTATTACCAATACTTTTTTCTTATCGCTTGACTGTTCGGATATTCTTGGTATTTTTGTAATATTTGTGGTTGAATAAAGATAAGGAGTTAATGCTTTAAATTCAGCCGCACAAGTATCTACCTCATTGTATTCTAATTTTACATCAAGTTTTTCTCTAATGTTATAAACATCATTTTCACTTATTTCGATATCATCATTTTTTAAGATCAGTTTGGCGATCATGGCATCACTAAAGCCTTCGCTTTTTATCTTTCGCATAAAATCGGCATTTTTTATCGACTCAAGTGTTATTTCATCCTCTCTTTTTACAAGCTCTTCTATCTGATACAAGAACCACTTATCGATTTTACTAAGTTCATAAATATCATCTACGCTAAGACCTTCTCTAAAACCTTGCGCAACATAAAGCGCTCTTTTGTCACTTGGTCTTCTGATCTCTTTTGTAAGAGTCTCTCTATCGCAAGTAATAAGATCAAATCCGATAAGTCCCGTCTCAAGTGAACATAATGCTTTTTGGAACGATTCTTTAAATGTTCTGCCTATGCTCATAACTTCACCTACGCTTTTCATTGCTGTTGTGAGTGTGGAGTTTGCTTGAGGGAATTTTTCAAAAGTAAATCTTGGGATTTTTGTAACGATATAGTCAATTACGGGTTCAAAACTTGCAGGAGTTCCGGTAATATCATTTGTAATTTCATCAAGTGTAAAACCAACTGCTAAAAGAGTTGCGACTTTTGCTATCGGATAACCTGTGGCTTTACTTGCAAGAGCTGAACTTCTACTAACCCTTGGATTCATTTCTATTACTACCATTCTGCCGGTTTCGGGATTGATAGAGAACTGTACATTTGATCCGCCGGTATCGACACCTATCTCTCTTAGTATCTTGAAACTCGCGTTTCTCATATTCTGATACTCTTTATCGGTCAAAGTCAGCGCAGGAGCTATTGTGATGCTATCTCCTGTGTGAACACCCATAGGATCAAAATTTTCGATCGAACATACGATTATGCAGTTATCCTCTCTATCTCTGATAACTTCCATCTCGTACTCTTTCCATCCTAGCAGCGATTCTTCAATTAGGATTTCACTGATAGGGCTTGCTTCTAAAGCATTTTTGACTATCTCTTTATATTCATCCATATTGTAAGCAACGCCGCTTCCGCCTCCTGCAAGCGTAAAAGATGCTCTTACGATCAAAGGAAACCCTATCTCTTTAGCTGCAACAATTGCTTCGTCCATATTGTAGGCATATCTCGATATTGCCATATCCATGCCTATTTTTATCATAGCTTCTTTGAATTCTTGTCTATCCTCACCTTTTTTGATAGCAGCCGGATTTGCCCCTAAAAATTTAATTCCATCAAGCATACCTTTTTCGTACATGCTCATAGCTACATTCAAGGCAGTTTGTCCACCCATTGTAGGAAGTATTGCATCAACATTTTCTTTTTTGATGATTTTTGCGATTATATCTTCGGTGATCGGCTCTATATAGGTTCTGTGTGCAAATTCAGGATCTGTCATTATAGTAGCAGGATTTGAATTTATTAATATAACCCTATAGCCTAATTCTTTTAAAGTTTTTGCGGCTTGTGTACCTGAGTAGTCGAACTCGCAAGCTTGCCCTATAACTATTGGACCTGAACCAATAAGTAAAATTGTTTTGATATCATCTCTTTTTGGCATATTAAGAACCTCTAATTTAAGTCTTATATTATATCAAAAACCCTCTTAAAGTCCCAAAAAGGGAGTTTAATTAGTCTCCTGATCGAGCAATTTCAGATTTTCTTTGTTTGTATTGCCGCTTGTATCATCAGCTTTATTTTCCGCTGCTTGATCAGCTGTTTGATCATTATTATTTGTGTCTTCAATTTTTCTTGATGTTGGCTCATTTTGCGTTGCCGGCTTTGTTGTATCTATTTCATATTCTTTTGTTTGATCTATCTCAACAAGCGGCGTACTTGAAAGCGATGACGGTTTTTGACCACCGGATAATGATTTATTCAGATCTCTTGCTTGAGCAACAGGAACCCTTGAAGTACCAGTCGAGATATGGGTATAGTTTACAAGATTAGAATCATACATTACAGGTTTTACATTTTTAACAAGGAAGAACATTTTCGGGTTATATGTGTCACTATATATATCAACATGCGCAACTTTAAAGTTTCCTTGAAGTTCAACTTTCTTTACGATGCCAACGGGAATATTACCGTAAAATATTCCATCTAGCCCGCTAGTTACTACTTTGTCTCCAGCCTTTACATTAAACCATTTCGGAATAAATTGAACAGTAGCATATCTATCGCCACTTCCTATAGCGATTCCGGGGGCATTTGTTTGTCCCACAAAGACAGAAAATCTACTTTTACCATCATTTGCCAAATAGCCTATAAGTTGGTTGTTTTCTACCCTTGCTACGCCGCCTACAACACTGTTTTGCAGAAGTCCATATATTCTATTCTCTTCAAGTTTATCAGGTTTTGTCAGTATTATTTGCGAAAAATTATTGAATTTAATATATGAAATAGTTTCTACTACATCAATATTTTTATTGAGTTTTATTTTTTTTAAAGCAGGAAAAACTTTATAAAGTTTTTTACTTTCATCTATGTAATTGAGTTGATCGGATAATTGAAGTTTAAGTTCTTCATTCTCTTTTTTGTATCGCTCAATACTATTTTTTTGATCTATATAATTTTCAAATGAATTTTTTATGCCGTCAATCGTACTTACATACAACTCTTTTAACGGTAAAAGTTTTGATTGTAGATTTGAGTTGATCAAATCATTTTTATTGTGTAAAATTAATGCTATTAGTATGACAAATAGCAAAAAAATAGTAATAAATTTAGTCTTCATATGCTACATGTTGCAAAATATCAAGTTGCTCGATAGCTTTGCCTGTACCTTTTGCTACGCAAAGCAAAGGCTCCTCGGCTGCATACACAGGAATTTTAATAATATCCGAAAGGTATTTATCCAAACCTCTAATGAGCGCTCCGCCACCTGTCAATACAACGCCGTTTTCAACGATATCACCTGCTAATTCAGGTGGCATCTCTTCAAGTACGGATTTCAATGCTTCGGCAATTTCTTTTATTGTATCTGCAATCGCCATTCTTATATGCTCGCTTGTAACTTCGATAGAGATCAAGTTTCCTTCAATTTGGTCCCTACCGTAAACAGTAGCGCTTAATTCCTCTTCTAGCGGTACGGCTGTTCCTATTTTTATTTTAAGGTCTTCAGCGACTCTTTCGCCTATTAGAAGATTGTAGTTCTTTTTGATATAGTCTATTATTGCTTGGTCAAGTTTGTCTCCTGCAACTCTGATCGATTTGCACAAAACAAGTCCACCCATAGAAGTTACGCCGATTTCCGTAGTACCTCCGCCAATATCAACAACAAGATTTCCTTGAGGCTCTTTTACCGCAAGTCCGGCACCGATTGCCGCCGCCATCGGTTCTTCTATAAGATATACGGCTCTTGCTCCTGCATTTAGCGCAGATTCTTTTACAGCTTTTCTCTCTACTTGTGTTATTCCGTAAGGTACGCAGATCATAACTCTTGGACTAAAAAATCTTTTTCTTTTGTGCGCTTTTTCTATGAAATATCTGATCATCATTTCAGTAACATGAAAGTCAGCGATAACACCATCTTTCATAGGTCTTATAGATCTTATATGAGCAGGAGTTTTCCCGGCCATCTCTTTTGCTTCGTGTCCGACAGCTAAAATTCTCTCTTTGCCCATGTGGTCATATTGAACTGCGACTATAGAAGGCTCATTTATTACTATTCCTTCTCCCTTGACCAATACCAATGTGTTTGCCGTTCCGAGATCTATTGCCAGATCGCTTGAAAAAAGTCCAAATAATTTTTTAAACATTCTAATCCCTTATTATCTTTATGCACTCTGTTTTTGTTTAATATATAAAGGCTTTGTGCCATTTATTACATTGTCTGATGTTATTATAACCTCATAGCCTTTAAGCTCCGGAAGTTCATACATGGTCTCTAAAAGCAGCTCTTCCAAAATAGACCTAAGTCCTCTGGCGCCTGTTTTTCTCTCTATTGCTTTTTTTGCGATCTCAGACAAGGCATCGGCTTCAAAAGAGAGTTTAGCTTCATCTAATTCAAATAGTTTTTGATATTGTTTTGTAAGCGCATTTTTTGGTTCAGTTAAAATTCTAACCATATCTTCTTGCGTGATTTTTTCTAATGTTGCAATGACATGCAATCTTCCTATAAGTTCAGGAATTAAGCCAAAACTTATAAGATCATCCGGTTCAACCATCGACACTACATCTTCTTTTTTAACTTTACTTTTTTTCTCTTGTTCAAAGCCGAGAACATTAGCACCTTGTCTTCTCATGATAATTTCTGACAATCCATCAAAAGCGCCACCGCAGATAAAGAGTATATTTGATGTGTCAATTTGAATAAAATCCTGATTAGGATGTTTTCTTCCGCCCTTTGGCGGAATATTGACAACAGAACCTTCTATTATTTTTAGAAGCGCTTGCTGCACGCCTTCCCCCGATACATCTCTAGTTATTGATCTATTTTCACCCATTCTGGCTATTTTATCAATTTCATCTATAAAAACTATACCATGTTCACATCTTTGAATATCACCATCGGCTGCCTGAAACAATTTGACTAAAATATTCTCTACATCCTCACCGACATATCCGGCTTCAGTGAGTGTTGTTGCGTCCGCAATTGCAATAGGAACATTTAAAAATCTGGCGATACTTTGGGCAAGAAGCGTTTTTCCGCTTCCTGTCGGCCCAATGAGAAGTATGTTTGATTTTGCTATTTCTGTTTCATCTTCTAATTCATGCTGTTTGAAAATTCTTTTGTAGTGATTATAAACGGCAACAGAGAGAGTTTTTTTGGCATTATCTTGACCGATCACATACTCATCAAGAAGCTTCTTCATCTCTTTTGGATAGATAAGTTCGCCCTCAAGCTCATCCCCTAAAAATGTCTCTTCTGTGTCGCCAAAAAGTATTTTGTATGCAGAAACAACGCAGTTGGCACATATAAATGCTTCTTTTCCGGCTACGAGCGGATTTTCCTGACTATCGGCTACTCCGCAAAAATTACAATGTCTTTCACTCATTTATGTTCTCTTTCAAATGGAATTCCTCTTTTGGAATTAATAATAAAATTTGCCAAATTTTTAACAGCGTTTGATTCGCTTGATGAAGCAAGTTTTTTTGATATCTCCTGCAGAGGATTACCTTGTTCAAATAATTCTTTATATGCAATTTTCAACCTATCTATCTCACTTCTGTCTATATGTCTTCTAAGACCTGTCAGATTTAATCCTCTAAGAACCGCGCGATTTCCCTCTGCTAAACAATACGGCGGAACATCTTGAGAAAGCGCGCTTGCCCCCGCTATCATTGCATAGTCGCCTATATGAACGAATTGATGTACAGGAGTAAGTCCGCCGATAACTACATAATTTCCAAGCTCTACATGACCTGCAAGTGTTGCGCCGTTTGCGAGTATGCAATTATCGCCCATTATGACATCATGACCAATATGAACATAACCCATAAGCAGGTTATTGTTTCCAATTTTTGTTACCATTCCGCCACCCTCAGTTCCGGGATTTAAAAGTGTATATTCTCTAATTTTATTATTGTCACCTATGATGAGTTCGCTTTTTTCTCCGCGGTACTTCAAATCTTGCGGAATTGAACCGATTGTTGCATGTGAAAAAATATGGTTATTTTTTCCTATTGTCGTATAGCCGTCTATAAGCGTATGAGTATCAATTATAGTGTCATTGCCTATAATTACATTCTTGCCCACATAACTATATGCGCCTATAGTAACATTTGATCCAATATTTGCGCCGTCTTCTATGATGGCTGTTGGATGAATGTTGCTCATTATTTATCCACTATCATAGCTTTTAGTTCAGCTTCGCTGACAAGTATATCATCTACATATGCGCTACCTTCTAAAACCCAAATAGCGCCTTTATGCTTTGCTACTGTCATGCGGTATTCCAGTTTATCACCCGGTTTTACAGGATGGCGAAACTTTGCGCCGTCAATACTCATAAAATATACAACTTTTTGTGCAGCCTGCTCTTCTGCCATATCCATACTTTTAAATGCCAAAATGCCGCCTGCTTGCGCCATGCCCTCTAGTATCATAACGCCCGGATAGATCGGGTGATCCGGAAAATGACCTTGAAAAACAGGCTCAGATATAGATATGTTTTTGTATCCTATGACATATTCATCTTTTTTGAGTTCCGTAATTCTATCAACCAATAAAAATGGATAACGATGCGGTAATATTTTTTGAATATCTGTAACACTAAGCAATTTATCAACCTCTTTAGTTAAATTTACATATTTTACTCAATTGTTGCTAAAAAATAGAAATTATAGTGTTTGCTAAAATATTAAATTCTCTTTTACATCCTCATACACTTTGCTATCGCAGATGATCTCAAATTTTCCGTTTAGTTTATTATTTATAACAATTATAGCGCTCAAGTTGTATGGATTTGAGAAGATTTGCTCTCTTATTTTTATCTCTTCTTCAAAAATAGGAGGGTTGAAAATAAGTTCTTTTACGGTTTTGTATTCCGTATTTGCAAGTTTATTGTAGAAATCAAGTGATATAAATATTATCTCATCTCTGTCAAAATAACCCATATTTTCATCCCATGTGATCTTGCCTCTCGAGTAGCCTTTTTTGAGAGTAGAATATGGAAGAAAATGTGATGGAATTGTATGGTTGTTTTGCGTGACTTTTGCCAGTAGGAGTCTATAGTTTAAAAATCTCTCTTTGCGGATAGCATAAGATATGCCTTTATCTTCAAGTTCCCATCTTTTTTCATAAAGTTGAATTCTGCTTTCTATAGATTCAGGCATAATTTGATTTGACATAGGAGAAAAAAGTTCATCTGCAAGGCGATCTTGATATTCTCTTTGTTTGGTTAGTCCAAAAAGACATCCGCAGTAGTCTTGGCGATAAAGTTTGTCTTGTTTGGCTAAGATATTTTGCTCTTGGGTACCTTGTTTGCTCCTATAGTCCGGCGCTATAAATTCAATGCCGTACTTCTTTGCCAAGAACTCCCCTGAAGTTTTTAATTGAGCTAATGATTTTTTTGGACTTGTTAGCAGTGTAGATGTAAATATTTTCATCCCTAACTCTTTTGCTTTTGCGGCACTTGTTTCAAAGCGATTATCAAAACAGATTGAGCATCTTTTGCCTTTTTCCGGTTCGTTTTCATATCCTTTTACAGCTTCTAGCCAACTTTGAGTATCATACTCACCTTCAATAAGCTCAATATTTAGCAACTTACAGCTTCTTTTGACATCAAGGAGCCTAAGATAGTATTCACTATACGGGTGAATGTTTGGATCATAAAAAAAACCGATAAGTTTTTCATTGGGATAATCATCTCTTAATTTTTGCAAAAAATAGTGGCTGTCAACCGCGCAGCATATATGAACAAGCATCATCTATCCATTAATATATCGGCAACATTTTTACTTGAGCCGAATTTAAGATATGTTTTTATTTCTTCTGCCTTTTGAACAAAAATTTCTCTATTTATTTTATGGTATGCATTTAGCAAATTGTCCACATTTACATCATCTTGTAACAACTCTTCGTGAAGTAGTGTGCCGTTATAGTGCTTGAGAAGGATATTTGCCAGTCCCACAAGTTCAATTCTCAAAATTTTTCTTCCTATAAAAAAATCGAGTTTCTTTGCCTTATAAACCAGTACGAACGGCGTGCCGATAAGAGCAGCTTCAAGTGTCGCCGTACCGCTGCATATAAAAGCAAATTCACTCTTAACAAGAGCACTATGAGTATTTCTACTGATTTCAAAATCATCTATATCTCCATAAAGTCTTTTTATCTTTTCATCATCAAATGAGGCTGGAATAACAAGAGTTGCTTGCTTGTCTTTTAGATTTTTTCTAACTTCTTTAAAAATAGGCATAAGTCTAGTTATCTCACCTGATCTGCTGCCTGCTAAAAATGCAATTCTGTCTTTATCAAAAGTTTCTCTTTTTACAGTTATCTCATCTAGTAGAGGATGCCCTACATATTGTGCTTTGCCGCTTTTATACATATTTATCTCAAAAGGCAGAATACCAAGCAGCTTATCGCAGTATTTTTCAAGTTTTTCGACTCTTTTTGGTCTGCTTGCCCAGACTTGCGGCAGTATATAATAGATGATCTCTTTGTTAGGATATTTTTCTTTTATTTTTTTAGCTAACGGTAGATTAAAACCGGAACTGTCCATAAGTAAAACCTTGTCGCATTTTGAAGCCAGTTCCACCATTTCATCAGCTACACGGTAAAACCATCTTAATTTTTTAAATACATCTACAACTCCCATAATAGCCATTTGTGATATATCATAAAGCGGGTACCCTAGTGTTTTATCAAATATGCCGATTAATTCTATATTTTCGGTATGTTTTAGCATCTCTTTTAAATGAAGGTTTGATGACGGCTCAAGGGCAGAGACTAAAATTTTCACTATTAATGCACCTTTTTCTTGTTATAATTACACAGTTAATTTAAAAGGATTATATCATAATGAAAATTGTACTTGCTTTTGCGCTTTTTATTTTCGCTGTTTTTGCTATGGCGCAAAAGCCTATTTTGCCAAAACACATACAGATGATAGTTATAGTATCGGATGATTACAGCTCATCGGATGCAAAACTTCAAAGATATGCATTTGTCCGTAATAAGTGGCAAAAAGTCGGCAAAGAGCTTGATATAAAAATAGGAAAGAACGGTATGGGGTGGGGGCTTGGGCTTCATACTATTCCAAAAAATACCGCTATCATCAAAAAAGAGGGTGACGGCAAGTCGCCGATAGGAATTTTTGAGCTCGGGAGTGCATTTGGATATGAGCCGTTTGATGTAAAATATCCATACAATGTAATGAATGAAAAAGACCATTGTGTAGATGATATTCATTCTAAATGGTATAACCAAATAATAGATAGCACAAAAGTGGCAAAAGATTATGATAGCCATGAAGTAATGAAATTTAAAGCTAACTATTATCGATACGGAATAGTTGTAAAACATAATCCGGATAATACACCCGGCAAGGGATCATGCATATTTATGCACATAAAGAGCATTCCTACAACAGGATGTGATGCTATGAGCGAAGATGAGATAAAAGAGATCATAAGGTGGTTAAAAAAAGAGGCAAATCCAATCCTCGTTCAAGCGCCAAAAAGCGAAATAGATGGACTCTTTAAGCAAGTAGGATTTAAGCCAAGCAGCTTAAAGTAAGACATAGTATAGGCAAATACTGATTTATCTAAATAATTCTATACATTGGATTTAGCGTTTTTAGTATAGTAGCGTGAATATTTGTCAAAGTGGCGTCATCTATAAATCCTATTTTTTGCTCAAATCTATCATTTGAGAAATTCTTTATCTGAAAACAGTCCACAGCTGATTTTTTGGACAAACCATTTTCTCTATTTTCTTCTAGTTTCACTATCCATGGATAGAGTGCGTATTTATCGCTCCACTGTGTGATAGGTACTATTGTTTTGAGGGGTAACTTGCCGATTTTGTTATGGCTTACGACGATAGCCGGTCGTAACTTTGTTATTTCATTGCCGACTTGTGGATAAAATTTCACAAGCCATATTTCACCTTGATTAATATTCATAGAGTCCACCATCATCACACTCAAGCTCCTTAGCTTGTTCTAAGTACGCGGTATCTTGTAGAGCCATATTTACGCCTCTATCCCATCTAGCCAGTTCTTGTTTGTTTATATATTCCAATATGGCTTCATTGTATATTGATGATAGCGAGATACCAATTTCTGATTTGATAGCCATCAGTTTTTCTTTGATTTCTGTGGGCATATTAAATGTGATTTTTTCTAATTTATGTGCCGTACCCATTCTTTCTCCTTATAAATCATATGTATATTTATACCATATTAATATACCGTATGTCAAGAGCGTGCATTAGTCCACGACATTTGGTAACTTTGAGTTAGCAATAGATATATTGATTTTATGCAGAGCCGGGAGTCTTATTTATGCGCATAAATAGCATTCCTACAACCAGATGTGATGCTATGAGCGAAGATGAGATAAAAGAGATCATAAGGTGGTTAAAAAAAGAGGCAAATCCAATCCTCGTTCAAGCGCCAAAAAGCGAAATAGAGTGGCTATTAAATCAAGTGAAATAAAAGTTAATTTAAAGTTATAAAATGATAGATTTGCAAAAAAAATAAGAGGGAATAAAATATGGATATAGTAAAAATAGAAAAAATATGTCGTCCGTTTCGTATAGTATTGGGGCTTGTTCTTATCGCAGCTGCTTTTTTAACAGGCACTACTTGGCTTTATATAGGAGTGCTTCCATTGTTTGTTGGCATTATGGGATGGAGACCATTTTGTAAATTTACGGGCAAATGTTCTTTTAAAGAGTAAAAAGTATTTTTATACTTTTCTTTTTAGTAAAGATAAGTAATAAAAGAAAAGCGATATAAAAGTAAATCGCACAATGTTTGCAATTCTCCTTTAAAGCGGTCGGCAAACATTGGCTTTCAAAGATACTTTTGTATCATTAATTATAATTATTTCTGCAATTCCAACTTCTTACCATTTTTAAGTTATAATCCAATCAATAATCATTTTAAGGATCTTAATTTATGACTTATGAAAAAAGTATCAATGCCTTTAGGGAGGCATATAAAGTAATCCCTGGCGGAGTTGATTCTCCTGTTCGCGCATTTAAAGCTGTTGGCGGCACCCCACCGTTTATTGAAAAAGGCGAGGGGGCGTATATCTATGACATTGACGGAAACAGATATATTGACTATGTTCAGAGCTGGGGTCCGCTGATATTTGGTCATTGTGATAAAGATATAGAAAATGCCGTAATAGATGCGGTTAAAAAAGGGCTTAGTTTTGGAGCTCCAACCGAAACCGAAACAGAGTTGGCAAATGAGATAGTCTCTATGTTTGATCATATAGATAAAGTAAGATTTGTAAGCTCTGGTACAGAGGCGGTTATGAGCGCTATTCGTCTTGCTCGAGGTTTTACAGGCAAAAACGGACTTGTGAAATTTGCAGGATGTTATCATGGACATAGTGATTCGCTTTTGGTTCAAGCAGGAAGCGGTTTAGCTACTTTTGGCTCACCATCAAGCCCCGGAGTTCCAAGCGATATTACCAAATACACTTATTTGGCAAAGTACAACGATATAGATAGTGTTAAAAAATGCTTTGAAGACGCAAAAGGCGATATGGCATGCGTTATCATAGAGCCGATAGCAGGAAATATGGGGCTTGTGCCTGCAGATGAAGAATTCTTGAAAGAACTTAGAGAGCTTTGCGATAAAAATAATGCACTTTTAATTTTCGATGAGGTAATGAGCGGCTTTAGAGCATCATTAAGAGGAGCTTGTGGTATTAGTAGTGTAGTGCCTGATATTATCACTTGGGGTAAGGTTATAGGCGGCGGTATGCCTGTGGGCGCATTTGGTGCAAGAGGAGAAATTATGTCGTATCTTTCTCCCGAGGGTCCTGTTTATCAGGCAGGGACTTTGAGCGGCAATCCTGTGGCTATGGCTGCAGGATTGGTCTCTTTGAAAAAATTAAAAGCTGATCCTGAAATATATTTAGAACTTGAAAATAGAGCAAAAATGCTTATGCAAGGATTTAGGGAGGCTGCAAGTCATTATGGGTTTCATATGGTAACCGATGTAAGAGGTTCGATGTTCGGATTTTTCTTTAGTAAAAAGCCTGTAAAAAATTTCGATGATGCACAGCAAAATGATCAAAAAACATTCGGCTTATTTCATCAAGCTATGTTAAATCGTGGTATTTATCTGGCATGCTCATCTTTTGAGACAGGATTTATATGTACGGCTATAACGGATCATATGATCGAAGAGACCATAAAATCCGCTTATGAGGCTATGAAAGAGATCAAAGGTTAAGCATGAGCAGTATTAAAGAAGAGCCGAAATTAAAAAAAATAGTTGATGCGGCTGATGGGCTTAGTCTTGGTATCTCTATAGTTGTCGCAGTTCTTATCGGAGTCGGAATAGGGATTGGACTAAAATCTGTTTTTGGATACGGGTGGTTATTTTGGCTGGGTGTTTTTTGGGGAATAGCGGCAGCTATTTTAAATGTATATAAAGCATATAAAAAACAAAAAGCTTCACTTGATGAGTTGGCAAATGATCCAAGATATAACTACAAAGCATTAAAAGATGATGAGGATGATGATGGGGAGTATTAGATCTAAAATAATAAATACTCTTTTGATAGTTGATATAGGTATTGTTCTTTTTTGTTATTTGGCGGGACAAAGAGATTGGTTTATCAATTCTCAAATTGCATATTTTAGTTCGCTCGTAGTTGTGATGGCATCAATGTACAGTTATGCGCAAATGGTCAAAACAGGCGTTAAAAATGGGGCAGTTACAACTTCGACTAATGAATTGCTAGATAAGATAGAAGATCCGCATGGTGTTTTTGATGAGGATGATAAGGCGCAAGTTCAGGATGACGCTCAAGATCAAGATGATAAAGAGCAAGAAAAAATAAGTACCATTGAAGCTATGAAGAAAAACAAAGCTTATGTTTCATTTTATCGAATAGGCGCTTATGCAATTTTGGTGCTTGGATTTTTATATCTTCAAAATTTAAAAATATTTCATATGCCAAGTTATATGTTTGGGCTTATTTTACCGCCAATATTGATTGCGATCATGCTTTTTTTGGAGTTCAAAAACATCAAAGGATAACAATGCGATTAATTAGTTTCTTGATATTTGTAATTTTTAGTTTCGGGTATGCCAAAGATTTTGTCATTATAGATAAGCCGATAGATTTTAGCGTAAATCGAATAGATGGTACAAAAAAATATATCAAAACACATTATGGATTAGATGTTAAAGATATAACCATTGATCCAAAGATAATTGTTCTTCATTGGACGGCAGTACCCACCCTTGAAGGCTCATTTGATAGATTAAAACCTGAAAAACTACTAACCGACCGCAAAGATATCGCCGCGGCCGGAGCGGTGAATGTTTCGGCTCATTTTTTAGTTGATAGGGATGGAACTATATATAGACTTATGCCGGAAAATATGATGGCAAGGCATATTATAGGATTAAATTATTTTTCGATAGGCATAGAAAATGTAGGCGGCAAGGGCGATAAGACAGAGGATTTGACCAAAGCGCAAGTTGAAGCAAATGCCTATCTTGTTAGATATCTAAAAAATAAGTATCCCAAAATTGAATATTTGATGGGTCATCATGAATACTTTATGATGAAAAAGAGTTCTTATTGGCTTGAGAGAGATCCAAATTATTTTACGCACAAAAATGATCCGGGGGATAAATTTATGAGTGAGGTTAGAAGCAGAGTCAAAGATCTTCATCTCTATGCACCTGCATTAACTAGGGATTTGTAGATGAATTCTACTTTTAGCACAGTTGACTGGATGATTTTTGGATTTTATTTTCTTTTAGTGATCATCTCGTCTTTGTGGCTCTCAAGAGTAAAGGTTAAAAATTCAAAAGATTATTTTGTCAGCGAAAAATCTCTTCCTATGTTCGCAGTTGCTATCTCAGTTCTTGCCACTTCCCAATCAGCCGCAACATTCCTTGGCGCTCCTGAGTCGTCATACGGCGGAAATCTTACATTTGTCGGTTTTTTCTTTTCGGCGCTTTTGGCAGTCGTTATAGTATCCAAAGTATTGGTGCCGAAATTTTATGATATAGGCGCTATCACGGTTTATGAACTTTTGGAAAAGAGATATGGCGGACAAGCTAAAAGAGACGCTGGAGTGATGTTCCTAGTCGGACGGCTCTTTGCTAGCGGAGCAAGACTTTATATCGGCGCTCTTGCGGTATCTATGATACTTTTTAGCGATATTGCGCCTATTCATATGATTTTTGCTATTATTGTTTTGATGGCAGGCTCGCTTGGATATGCATATTTTGGAGGCATTAAATCTATCATATTTGCCGATATCGTTCAAGTTACTATCTATATAGGCGCAGCACTGTTTATCATTTATCATCTTTTTGGCACTCTTGGCGGTGATATTGGGGTCATTTATTCTACACTTGCTTCAAGCGATAAACTTAGGATCATTGATTTTTCACTAACGGGAAGTTATAACTTTTGGGCGCTTATTAGCGGATTATTGCTTCTAAATATCGCAGCGTATGGACTTGATCAGGATATGACACAACGAATACTAACTTGCAAAGACAAGAGAGAGGGCGCAAGGTCTCTTATCATTTCTATTCTCATCACGATACCTACGGCATTTTTGTTTTTAGTCATTGGACTGCTTTTGTACCTTTTTTATCAGCATCCGGAGCTCTCAGGCTTTAGCAGCGAGATAAACCAAAATTTTGCCGGTGAAAAGATAGCTATATTTATGACTTATATACTTCATGAGCTTCCGGATGGCTTCAAAGCACTTGCTACTATCGGTGTCGTGGCAACTACATTTACAAGCACAAGTTCAGTTCTGGGAGCTATGTCATCAGTAGCGGTTACAGATATATACAAGCCTAATTTTAGAGGCAAAAGTGAAAAACACTATCTATTGGCATCCAGAGTAGGTGTGCTTATATCTGCGCTATTACTGACGCTTATGGCGATTCTGAGCTACTATTGGCAAAGAGTCAGTGATATACCGCTGCTTGATTTCGCACTTGGCGTGATGGTGTTTGCTTATGCGGGGTTGCTTGGTGTTTATGGGGCGGCATTATGGACGAAAAGAGGCGATGAGAAAACCGTAAGATATGCTCTAATAGCTGGTTTTGTGACTGTCTTTTTACTCCAACCATATATCACAAAACCGCTTTTTGACTTTGAAGTCAAGTTTGCACTGCAGATAATTATCGGGACTTTTGTATCATTTGTGGTTATGATGGGCGGAAGGAGAGGTTAATCTTTTAGAAAGTCACACACATCAACCTCTAAAACATCAGCGATTTTATATAAATGTTCAAGATTGAAATGTTTATTGTTGATACAAAGCTCTGCCATAGATATAGTTCCGACAGTCTTATCTCCTATCGCCAACGCAAGTGCAAGTTGAGATATATTTTTTGATTTTCTTATATTTTTAACATTTATTCCGATTTGCTTGTAAATTTGTTGCATTTAGAGTAGATGGTCAAATGTACCAAATCTTTTTTGGTAACGCTTATTGCAAAATGTAAAGTTTTATCATTCAAGCTTTTATGAGCGAATAACTCATAAAAGGTTACCTCGAAATACATTAAAATGATAGTATAAACTTCACATTAAATTATTCTAATTCAAATTTTATGATATAATTATCAAAAAGGTACAACTTGGCAAAGCTAGATGAACTTAAAGAGATTTTAACTACAATGAGATTGTGGCTTAGTTTGCTGTTTGGTTCTATCTTTTTAGTAGGGAGTGGTGTTGTTAATAGAATTGATAAAAATCAGGTAGATGTACTATTTTGGATAGGACTTGGACTTATATTTTTATTTGGGTTAATCATCATATTTTTATCTGTTAAAATATCAAAAATTACTAAACAAATAAAGGAGCTAAAAAAGTGAGTATAGCAACAATAGCAATAATTTTTGTGGCAGTTTTTTTTGCTGCTGTTATAGTATTTACTACAATAAAATTGTCCGAGCAATAAAGCTATTGACAAATCATACTTAGCTGTTTGTGAGATAATCGAACCATTGACACCCCAAAAAAATATGTAGTATAATATGTAAAATAATACATAAAGGTAGAGGATGATAGCATATAGAAAAGATGAAATCATAAGTGCAAGTGATATGGCAAGAACATTTAGCTCTATCCTAAATTCAATCACGCAAAAGACAAAAGAGAAAATAGCAATATCAAGAAACAATAAACTTGAAGCTGTCATCATAGGCATCGAAGAGTATGAGGCACTAAGCGAAGCTAGAGAGTTACTTGAACATCAAGAGATATATCAAATAATAAAAGAAAGAGAAAATGGTAAAACCATCTCGCATGATGAGATGTTGAGCCGATTAGGTATTGATAAAAACGAGTTAGCTATCTAATGTATGATATTGTTTATCACGATGAAGTTGAAAGTGATTTAAAAAAATTAGGTCATAATGTTTTAGTAAAGGTGTTTAAAAAAATTGAACAGATAGCTATTAACCCGAATATTGGTAAAGATCTTGGAAATAAAGCCAATTTAAATTTATCGGGATACAAAAAAGTTTATGTTGAAAATAAAAAAATCAGAATAGTTTATAAAATCATAGATGAGAAAATAGAGATATTTATAGTGGTATCGGCAAAAGAGATGATATGAGTGTCTATAAAGATGCAAATGATAGAATAAATTAATTCAATGACAAAAAATAGCGAACTCTATATAGGTATCATGAGCGGTACATCGCTTGATGGTGTAGATATAGCATTGTGCGAATTTGAAAATGATAGCATAGCGCTAAAAGCATTTGAAAGCTACACTTTTGATGATGAGCTGAAACAAGATATTTTAAGAGTTATAAATGAAACCACAACGCTAAAAGAGATTGGCGGTGTGGATGATAGACTAGGGCGGATATATGCAAAATATATCGCCAGATTTTTAGAAAAATATAATCTTAATTCCAACGACATTAAAGCCATCGGACTACATGGTCAGACAGTATGGCACGAACCGAGCGAGAGATTTTCTATGCAGCTTGGCAATCCAAACAGAGTTGCTTACGAAACAGGCATAGCTGTGGTATGTGATATCAGAAGAATGGATATGGCAAGTGGCGGGCAGGGAGCGCCGTTTGCTCCGCTTTTTCATAAGTTTTTATTTGGTGATTTGGATAAAAAAAATGCAGTTGTCAATATCGGCGGTATGGCAAATATCTCTATTCTTAATGATGAGCTAATCGGCTATGATACAGGTTGTGGAAATGTGCTCCTAGATGGATGGTGTGATAAATATTTTGGCCTAAGCTATGATAAAAATGGTGAGATAGCTAGGAGTGGCGAGATAAACAACGAACTACTTAATTTGATGCTTGATGATGAATATTTTAAAAAGAGTTATCCAAAGAGTACCGGCAGGGAGTATTTTAATCTTGCGTGGGTGAAGAGTAAAATCATCGCTACTATTGAGCCAAAAGATATTCTTCGAACACTCACAGAGCTAACGGCAAAAAGCATAGTCAATGAAGCAAAAAAATTTGATATTGATGAGATAATTTTATGTGGCGGCGGAGTAAAAAATGGCTTTTTGGTTGAGAGAATTAGAGACTTGTTCGGCAAAGAGGTAAAATTAACCAGTGATCATGGGGTTAGTGAAGATGCGATTGAGGCTATGATGATGGCTTATTTTGCATACTTGCGAATTCATAAAATCCCTGCGCAGCTGGGCAGTGTTACAGGAGCAAAGGAAAATTTAATCGCAGGAGGCTTGTATGAAGCAAATTGAGTCTTGGTTAGCTGAGTTGGGTTGGAAAGATGTGAGAATAGAAGTTGCTTCAAGTGATGCGAGCTTTAGAAGTTATTATCGAGTTTATAAAGACGATAACAGTTTTGTGCTGATGGACTCATCTCGTCAAAAAGAATCTCTGTTGCCATTTTTGGATACGCAGGCAAGGCTTTTTAGCGTAGGAGTGAGAGTACCGCATGTAATAGAAAAAAATCTTGAGTTTGGCTACTTGATAGTTGAAGATTTCGGTTCTACACATTTGCTTGATATTTTAAATGACAATAATAAAAAAGAGTATTATAAAAAAGCTATTGATGAGATAGTATCGATGCAAAAAGCAGATGTTACAGGACTTCCTCTTTATGATAAAGAGTTTTTGATGTTCGAGATGAATTTGATGAATGAGTGGTATCTAAATAAACATTTAAATACTAAGCTAAATGCAAAAAAATTATCAACGCTGAATAATATTATTGAAACCATTGCAGATGAAATCCTCGCTCAACCGTGGGGAGTTTTTGTACATCGTGATTTTCATTCTCGCAATATCATGATAGACAAAAATGGCAAACTAGGTATTATTGATTTTCAGGATGCTAGATGTGGAGCAGTTACTTATGATCTAGTTTCGCTGCTAAAAGATTGTTATATTGAAATCGATGAGGTGGCTAGAGACGAACTAGTACTTTATTTTAGAGATAAAAAAGGCTTAGATGCAGATGATAACACAATGCTAAAATGGTTTGATATGATGGGACTTCAAAGGCATATAAAAGTGCTTGGAATTTTTGCCAGACTCTATCATAGGGATGGCAAGGATGGGTATCTAAAGGATATTCCATTGACATTAAAGTATGTCAAAGAAACTGCAAAAAAATATTCTGAGACGAAAGAATTGTTGGATATTTTGGCATAATGTCATTGAGAGAAATGAAATGACGAAGCAATCCATAAATAAATGGATAGCCACGCTATCGCTCGCTATGACGCTATTTTGAATAAATTTTTTAAAAAAGAAAAAAAGAAAGAGTTTGAATGAAAAAAGCGATGATATTAGCAGCAGGCAGAGGGGAGAGGATGCGGCCTCTCACGGACACTATGCCAAAACCGCTGCTTGAAGTTGGCGGTAAGCCGCTTATAGTTTGGCATATAGAGAAATTGGTAAATGCCGGATTTAAAGAAATCATTATCAATATAGCCCATCTTGGATACAAGATACCGGAAGCTTTAGGCGATGGCTCTAAGTGGGGTGTGAAGTTGCATTTTTCTGATGAACAAAATGAGGGTGCATTGGAGAGTGCAGGAGGGATTGTCAAGGCATTACCGTTACTAGGCAATGAGCCATTTTTGGTAGTTAATGGCGATGTTTGGTGTGATTATGAGTTTGATAAAGATTTTAAACTTGAAGATGGGATATTGGCTCACCTGATACTCGTCCCAAATCCGCCGCATAATGAAAAGGGCGACTTTTGCCTAAAAGAGGGCATGGTTTCAGAGGTTGGGAATAAAAGATTTACATTTTCAGGGATAGGATACTATAGTCCAAATCTCTTTCGCTGGCTTGAGTACGGCAGGAGAGCGCTTGGCGAAGTTCTAAGGGACACTATGAAGCATGACGCCGTTAGCGGTGAGCTTTATAATGGTTCATGGCGTGATATCGGCACGCCGGAGAGATTAGAAGAGATAAATAAAATTTGCAATAAAAAGAGTACTATTTAACCCATAGGATACATAATATCCTTTTGAATATCGGCTATTTTGTTCATGATTTCTGTGTTTAGAGTGATATCCATAGCTTTTAGAGATGGTTCAAGTTGAGCTGCACTTGTAGCACCAATTATAGTAGAAGCAACAAAATCAAAGTTTTTAGAATATGCAACTGCGAGCGTAACCGGGTGCATATCAAGTTCAAGAGCAAGCTCTACATATCTTGCCGTAGCCGCTAAAGTTTTTTCATTTACAAATCTGGCAGCTTGAGCCCTGACTCTCCCGTTTTTATCGCTTATATAATCACTATATCTGCCTCCTTGTGAAAAACCTTGATTATATTTACCGCTAAGAACTCCTCCTGCTATCGGAGAATATGGAAGAAGTGAGATAGATTCTCTTTGGCATACATTGGCAAGTTCATCTAAAAATCTAGGATTGTTTAGTGAAAAGTTATTCTGGATACTTTCAAATCTGGCAATCCCAAGCCTTTTAGATGTCTCATTTGCTTTTGTTAGTCCATAAGCACTGTCGTTGGATGTGCCGATATATCTTACTTTTCCTTCTCTTACAAGCTCATCAAATGCTTTCAAACTCTCTTCGATAGGCACAATGAAATCTGGCCAATGCATTTGATAGAGATCTATATAGTCAGTTTGCAGTCTTTTTAGACTTCCTTCAATGGCTCTTTTGATGTGAAAACTGTCAATTGCCGTTAGTCCATGGTAGATAGGCGGCACAAACCATCCATTAGCAGCACCTGCAACCTTGGAAGCTAAAATGATAGAGTCCCTTGGTTTGCTCTTTAGCCATTTTCCTACCTACTCTTCGGTAAGACCTACCAGTTTTTTACTCGGAGGTACAGGATAAAGTTCGGCAGTATCATAAAAATTGATGCCGTTTTCATATGCCCTGTCCATTATTTTAAATGCTTCTTTTTCATCACACTGTGAGCCGAATGTCATTGTTCCCATGCAGATAGGCGATACTCTAAGACCGCTTTTTTCCTATATAACGATATTGCATATCATATCTCCTTGATCAGTTTTGATAGATACATAGCAACTCCATCTTCGTCGTTGGAGTGTGGCAAAATAATGTTTGCTTCTTGTTTTACTTCGTCAAGAGCATTTGCTACTGCTACGCTTATATTTGCAAGCTTAAACATCTCAATATCATTTATGCTATCACCAAAAACAGTGAGATCATTGTGCGAAAAATCTATATATTCAAGGACTTTTGTAATGGCATGAGATTTGTCTCCCTCCGGATGCAGAAGTGTCAGAAACCATCCGCCACCGTATTTTTCAGGCGAAAGTTTATACTCTAACACATCGCCAAAAATATTTTTTAGGTGGTCTGTTAGAGGGTTTAAAACTTCATAAGAACCAAAATAAACTACTTTTAAAACTCGCTCCATTGCCATTATTGGGTCTTTTAGAGCAAGTCTTGGGTCGTTTTGGTAGTTTTTTAGTACATCTTTTTGATGCTCGTTTAGTACCTTAGGATACCAAAAAAGCTCCTCTATGCTATTGTCCTCAAGGCCGATAATAAACGGGTATATACCAAATTTTTGCCCCTCATATACGATCGCATTTGATATCTCTTTGGATAAGAGTTTCAGGTCAATTATTTTTTTTTCACTTGTTGTTATCATGGTTCCGTCAAGCAGTATCATCGGGGCATTTGGCTTGACATCTTCTAAAAACTCTTTTACCTTATGAAAGCTTCTAGCAGTTGCAACCGTAAATAGATGATCTTTGGTTATTTGGTTTATTATATCTTTGGTAAAACTGCTTATACTTTGATCGCTTCTAAGAAGCGTGTGGTCAAGGTCTGTTATAAATATTTTTTGCATTTAAATCTCAATATTAAAATTTTCTATCTCTCTAAAACCTATCATAGCATTAATAAGAGCAAATTTTGTAAAGTTTTTTATCTCATTTGCTTTAATATCTTTGGTTTTTAAAAAACCTTCATCAATCAGCTTAGCTCTCATTGTTCCATTTAGAAGAGGAGATGATGGTGTAATCCAATTTTGACCGTCAAAAAAAGCTATGTTTGATATCGTTGTATCAGTTACTAGACCATTTTTTTCTATGATAACTTCATCAAAATCAGAATACTTTGCTCTTAATTCATCAAGCTCACTTCTATTGACATATTTGAATGAATAATCAATATTTGAGTCGGTAATTTTGAAGTTTCTAAAAGTTTTTGCCGTATATGGCAGATACTCTATAGTTTTTATATCTTTATCATAAAGTATCCTGCATCTAAAAAGTCCTGACTTTGGCGGAATAATGATATCTTCTAAATTTATTTTTTCTTTAGTGTTAAAAAGCTTCTCTCTTGAGTTGTCAAATCTTTTTTGATGATACTCTATATTATTAATGAGCCCATTTTCTATTTTTATGGTCTCAAGCAGCGTGTTATCCATTAGCTTACAATATGAGTTTTCATTTGTTTTATTTTTCAATGGTTTTGATGCTCCAAGATATGCTTTCTCCTGCATACATCGGCACTACTTCGCCGTAATTTAGAGGAACATTCATAGGTGTGTCTTCTAGTACCACTTTTTTAACAGGAGGTGTGATGCCGTAAATCTCTCTTGCATTGTCTGAAACGAATTTTTGTAAATTGGCAACAGATGATCTTTCCATAAAAATCTCCGTTAATTTTGCCAAAGCCAACGGAGCCGTAAATACACCGGCAGCGCATCCGCAGCTCTCTTTTGCATGTTTTGGATGCGGAGCAGAGTCTGAGCCGAACATTACTTTTGGATGAGCGTTTAATGCGACATTCAGTAATGCTTCTCTGTCAATCGGCCTTTTGGCAATTGGTTTGCAAAATAGATGAGGCCGCAGCATCCCGCCGGCTACATCATCGAGAGTTATGAGTAAGTGATGAAGTGTGATAGTAGCATAGAGATTTTCATGTTTATCTAGCGCATCGACACTCTCTTTGGTGGTGATATGTTCCATCATGATCTTTAGTTTCGGAAATGCGGTTGCCAATTTGGTATAGATAGGTACAAATTCAGCCTCTCTATCCATGACAAAACCGTTTGTTTCACCATGTATGCATAGAGGCAATCCAAGCTCACTCATGGCTTCAAGCGTCGGGGCTAATTTTTTGATATCAAATCCGCTCACTCCGCTCTCGCTGTTAGTCGTAATTCCTGCAGGATAAAGCTTGATAGCCGTCAATTCGTTACCGAAATTTTTCAAAAAATCATAATCATAACTATCTCTAAAAAATAGAGTCATATATGGCTTAAAAATATCCCCTTGCGTGGCATCCAATATCCTGTCTCTATAAGCCAAAAGAGCTTCTTTGGTATCGACAGGCGGGATGAGGTTTGGCATGATAAGCGCTCCTGCGAAGCTGTGGCTTGTTAGCGGTGCTACAACACTGAGCATCTCCTTATCTCTTAAGTGCAGATGCATATCAAGCGGACTGTTAAGCTCAATTGTCATGAAAATCCTTTACTACGAAGTAGTGTGTTTTGTCTTTTGGTATAAGCCAATATTTGATATTCATTTTGCCATAATTGTGGTTAATATTAGGCTTTTTGAGAGAAAATTTTGGCGGATTGTAGCGGATAAGCGGATAATCTATCCCGCCTGCAAAGAGTTGATTGCATCTAAGGATCCTAAGAGTGGAGTTCAATGACGCACTAAGCGGATCTGTAGTTTCAAACTGCCATTTGGCATATTCCGAACAAGTAGGGTAATATCTGCATTTGCCGGGCATTAGCCTAGAAAAGTATTGATAAGCTTTTATGGGTGCGAGAAAAAACTTTTTTGTCATGCAGAATTATACTATATTTGATTATTGTTAAGTCTATTTACTAAAAAAGTCTTTTATATCACAATCCAAAATATAGGCTATTTGGTATAGATGTTTGATATTGAAATGCTGCTTTTTGAGATACAATTCACTTTGAGATACTAGTCTAACTGATTTATGTCCAAGCGCATTAAGATAATTGGAGTTGTGTAAGACCCTTTTCATTCTCTTTTTCTTGACATTAGCGCCAATCATTTTATAAAAATCATCTATTTGATCTTCGCTCAAATCTTCCGCTGTTCTCAATTTCTACCTAGTAATCACTAATTTGTTTAATTGTAATCCGATATAATTTTTTCATCAACTAGTAATTACTATGTAAGAGGGAAGATAATGGCTATATCACTAAGGCGGCTTTGAAAAAGCATTTTTGGAGTTTTTGGATAGTGATGGCAAAGTTTT
>DYLZ01000050.1 GCA_020721775.1 Sulfurovum sp. | reverse complement strand
TTTTTGTAGGGTGGGTTTGCTAACCCACAAAATCCAATGCCCGTAAGGTGGATTTGCTAACCCACCGACTCCAAAAGGCAGATATACACACTCACACTCTACTCATAATATAGCTAACTATTCTATATATCCGTGATTAAGCGCTATAATTATACTTCCCCCACTTCTAAATGCAATATCACCCGCTATAAACATACCTTTTGTTTTAGTCTCATAATTTTCATCAAATACAGGCTCGCCTCTATCGTCAAGTTCAACCGAACACTTTTTTAAAAAGTCAACGGGTGTAGTGCCTCCTATGGCATATATCACCCTATCAAAATCTTGAAATGAACCGTCATTAAAATTAACTCTTATCTTGCCTTTTTCGTTTTCTAAATTTTCTATATCAACATTTAATTTTGCTTGTATTTTATTTTCACTTAAATATTTTTCAAACATTGCTATATTTGTAGGATTTGGACGGGTTAAATTTGCTCCTCTGTAACTTAATGTTACACTGTTTGAGATACTAAGTTCACACGCATATTCTACGGCGCTATCACCGCCGCCAACTACCATAATGCTTTCGCCGTTTAAACATTTATCAAGATTATAATTTACAATATGTCTAATCGATGGTGGAATTTCATATGACGGCTTATTTGGTTTTCCCATCCTGCCGACCGCAATAACAATATTTTTTCCTTCATAGCTTCCACAACTTGTGTTAACAATAAATTTTTCATTTTCTTTTGTTACTCTTTCAACTTCACAATTAAATTTTGCCTCAATTACATGAGAATCGAGCAAGCTGTCAAAATAATCTATGGTAGTCTCTTTCGTAACGTCAAAAAACTCTATATTTCCTTCAAGCTCTACTTTTTGCCCCTGCCAATCTTTATCAACCCTCTTTTGATCTTTGTAAAATTTTCTGATAGTTTGCGAGTGATTATCACCTTTTTCTATAAGCAGGACTTTTTTAACCCTAAAATTTTTGTTTCAACCAAAACGCCGATACCTCCCGGCCCGCATCCTATGATAATGATATCACAAACACCATTCATCATGATCCTTTGCTATAAATATAGATGATTATATATAAATTTTAAAAAAATACAACTAATTTCTTAACCTTACTCTTTGAGCATGCGTTAGCGCTATTGCCATAGCATCTGTGATATCAAGCGGCTTTATCTCTTTTGTTATCTTTAAAAGTCTTTTAACCATGAAAGATACCTGCTCCTTTGTAGCTTTTCCGTTTCCTGTAACCGATTGTTTTACCTGAAGAGGCGTATATTCATGAAAATATCCGATCTCTTGAATAATTTTCAACGATAGTGCTCCACGAAATTGGGCAAGCTTGATAACGCTTTTTGGATTGAAAGCAAAAAATATATCTTCAATGGCAACTTCATCTATGTTTTTGCCGCTTATGATCATATCTATTCCTTCTACAAGCTCTACTATCTGTTCTTGAAGAATATTAGACTTTATTTTAAGCAAACCTGCTTCTACTAATGAAGTTTTCACACCCTCTAGTTCTAGTATGCAGTAGCCTAAATTACGGCTTCCTGGGTCTATTCCTAATATTTTCATTCACACCTTTTTTCACATTGTGAATATAATATTGCACAACTATCTCTTTTCGATATATTAGCTAAATTTAGATAAAATCATAAAAGTTATTCACATTAAGGTTTAAAACTATATAGGAGAATTATGAGCTTAGGTCAAAAAGTGTTAGATGAGCTGAAAAAAGAGATATCGCAGAATGATTATGAAAAATATATAAAAAAACTGCTTTTTGATGAAAAAAGATCCAGAAGTGACCTTGCATGCTTTCATGCGCCAAATATCATCATTGCTAAATGGGTTAAAACAAAATATGAATCACAAATAACGCATCTATTTGAACTTCAAACAGGAATAAAGCCGGAACTTATAATTGATATAAAAAATGAAAAAAATACGGCTTTTTCTATCAAAAAACAACAAACAGAAAAAACTCCTCAAAAAGCAAATTTTTTAAATCCGTCTCTTACTTTTGATAATTTTATCGTTGGAAGTTCAAACCAATTTGCCTATACTGCAGCCAAAAGTGTAAGTGAAAAACCGGGGCAGCTTTATAATCCTCTATTTTTATACGGCGGTGTAGGGCTTGGAAAAACGCATCTATTGCAAGCAATAGGAAATGTCGCAATATCTCAAGGCAAAAATGTCGTTTATACAACATTAGAAACATTTATGAACACATTTACATCCCACATAAGAAATCAAACTATGGATAGATTTAGAGAAAAATTTAGAAAGTGTGATCTGCTTTTGATTGATGATATTCAGTTTATCAGCAGAAAAGAGCAGACTCAAGAAGAGTTTTTTCATACATTTAATGAGCTTTTTAATGCAAAAAAACAGATCGTACTAACGGCGGATAAACCGCCTAATAAAATAGCAGGTCTTGCCGATAGACTAAAAAGCCGTTTTGAGTGGGGATTAATGGCGGATATTCAACCGCCTGAACTTGAGACAAAAATAGAAATTATAAAGAAAAAATGTCAACTGGATAAAATTCACTTAACTAATGATGTGATCAATTTTATTGCTACAAATATGGGTGATAATATACGAGAAATTGAAGGAACTATTATCAAATTAAATGCTTTAAGCTCTATATTGAATCAGAAAATAACACTTGAATTTGCTAAAAACAGTATAAAAGACCAGCTAAAAGAGAAAAAAGAAAATATAACAATAGAATATATATCTCAAATAGTTGCTCGTGAACTAAATATAAAACCGTCAGATATAAAATCAAAAAAACGAACACAAAACATTGTAAATGCAAGAAGGATCATAATATATTTGGCTAGAAATCTTACGCCAAATTCAATGCCTCAAATTGCTCTATATTTTGGAATGAAAGACCATACGGCAATAAGCCATGCTATGAAAAAAATAAATGAAATGATAGATAACGATGAAAATCTAAAAGTATTTTTAGAAGAAATTTCAAATAAAATAAACTCTAAAGATTATTAAGTTTGAAACAAATTTCTGTTTTTAAACAACGCTGCCTTAAAGAGTAGTAAAATTGAATAAAAAAAAGATATAATACCAAATTAGTGAATTAATGTGAAAAACTTTATAAGTCATTAAACAGATTAAAGTGCAGCGTTATCTTGCTTTGATTCGTTTTTCACCAATTCAAGGATTAATACTACTAATACTATTTTACTTTTAAATAAAAGGAGTGTTTATGAAAGTAAAAGTTCAAAAACAGGTAATTGAGTCAATACTTATAAATCTTCAACCGTTCTTAGAAAAAAAAGATGCCAGTCAAATAACATCACATATATTTTTTAATGCTAATGAAAATGAATGTACTATAAAAGCATGCGATCTTGAAATAGGACTTAGCATAAATACAAAACATATAAAAGTCGAAGAGAACGGGATTTGTACTGCAAACGGTAAAAAGTTGCTTGATATTATTAGAATATTGAAAGATGATGAAATAACTCTTGAAGTGTTGGATAATTCACTCGTTATAAAACAAAAAAAATCAAAATTTAAATTGCCGATCTTTGATGCTTCAACTTATCCGGCATTTCCGCAAACAGACAATAAACCGCAAATTACACTTGATTCACTCCAGCTAATTCAAAGTTTCAAAAAAATATCTCCCGCAATAGATACAAATAATCCAAAGTTCGAACTTAACGGTGCACTTATAAATATCAAAGAAAAATCTACCGATATAGTAGGAACGGATACCAGAAGACTTGCTATTAGTACAATAAATAGCGCAAGTTCTAAAGAACTTGCTATCATAGTGCCTAAAAAAGCGATATTAGAAATTCAAAAACTTTTTTTAGATAAAATAAGCATATTTTACGATAATGTAAATTTGATCATATCAAATGATAACTATTATTTTTATTCAAAATTGATCAATGGTAAATATCCTGATTATGCCAGAATAATTCCTACTTCAATAAAACATAATTTAAAATTACCAAAAAAAGATATGGCTGAAGCAATAAAAATGATGTCAACCATATCTCAAGATATAAAATTAACGATTAATTCTAATAATATTATTTTTCATGCTTTAAGCAGTGATAATTTAGAAGCAAAAACAGAATTGGAAATAAATACAGGTATCAGTGAGATATTTGAAATTAGCTTTAACAGCAGATATATTTTAGATTTCTTATATCAAATAGATGATGATATCTTTGAAATGAATTTGAATGAGCCAAATTTACCTTTTGTAGTAAAAAGCAATGAATTTATGACTATTATAATGCCAATTATTTTATAAGGATCTTTTATTAATGGACAGTAAAACCAAATTTATATTTGTTACAGGCGGAGTACTTAGCTCTTTAGGAAAAGGGATAAGTGCCGCAAGTATCGCAACACTTCTTAAACACTCAGGTTTAAAGATAGGAATATTAAAATTAGATCCATATATAAATGTAGATCCCGGAACTATGTCACCGCTTGAACACGGCGAAGTTTTTGTAACAAAAGACGGAGCAGAAACAGATCTGGATCTGGGACATTATGAAAGATTTATAGATTCATCTCTTACGAAAGCAAATAACTTTACAACAGGTCAAATATATAAAACGGTTATAGAAAATGAAAGACAAGGAAAATACTTAGGTAAAACGATCCAAGTTGTTCCTCACATAGTAAATGAGATAAAAGACAGAATATTTTTAGCCGGCGATAAAAAAGATATTTTGGTTGTAGAGCTTGGAGGAACTGTCGGTGATATAGAAGGGCTGCCATTTTTGGAAACCATCAGACAAATAAAACATGAACTCGGAAAAAATAGAGTAATAAATATTCATGTTACACTATTACCTTATATAAAAGCAGCCGGAGAGCTTAAAACAAAACCTACACAACATTCAGTTCAAGAGTTAAGAAGAATAGGTATTTCACCTAATATGCTTATTTTGAGAGCTGAGCAGCCGGTTCCAAGTGATTTAAAAAGAAAGATAGCATACAGCTGCGATGTAGATGAAGATAGTGTTATTGAAGCAGTTGATGCATCCACTATTTATAGCGTTCCTCTTAATTTTATGAGTCAAGATATTTTAAAACCTATATCAAAACAACTTGAACTTGGTGATATCAAACCAAATATGGATCAATGGATCAATCTGGTAAACAGAATTATTATGCCTTCAAATGAAGTAAAGATCGCTTTTGTTGGTAAATATCTAGACTTAAAAGAGTCATATAAATCATTAACAGAAGCGCTTATTCATGCAGGAGCCAATTTAGACAGCCGTGTAAACATTAAGTGGGTAGATAGTGAAAAGATTGAAGAAGAAGGAAGCAAAAAATATCTAAAAGATTGTGACGGTATATTGGTAGCAGGAGGATTTGGCGAGAGGGGCGTTGAGGGCAAGATAGAAGCAATAAAATATGCCAGAATAAATAAAATTCCATTTTTAGGAATATGTCTTGGTATGCAGCTTTCAATTATAGAATATGGCAGAAATGTACTCGGACTCGAAGATGTAAATTCTGTAGAATTTAAAAGTGATGCAAAAAATCCTATGGTCTATCTAATAGACGAATTTATAGATGCAAGCGGCAAGAGACAGATAAGGACCACTACATCCCCGCTTGGTGGAACTATGAGACTCGGTGAATATGAGTGTGAAACGAAAGAAGGAAGTAATCTAAGGGCTGCTTATAATGAAGCGATCATTTTTGAGAGACATAGACATAGGTATGAAGCAAATCCAAAATATAGAGATGCGCTTGAAAAAAATGGAATGATAATTACAGGTGAATCAGATGGGCTTATTGAAGCAGTTGAAATAAAAGATCATCCATGGTTTTTAGGTGTTCAATTTCATCCTGAATTTACTTCAAGACTTCAAAACCCAAATCCGGCAATATTGGCATTTGTAAAAGCAAGTATGGAAAATAAATAAATTAAAAAGTTGAATAAAATATCACAAGTAGATAAAATAGAATCTATTTTAAAAAATAGATTTGAGAAAAGCGGAGGAATTTTATCACTTTCAAATCTTCCATTTCCAAATACATTTAAAGATATGGATAAAGCTTGCAGACGGATTGCAAGCGCGATCGATAATAAAGAAAAAATTATTATAGTCGGTGATTATGATGTTGACGGCGTTATATCAACATATATTTTAGTAGATTTTTTTAATTCTATCGGTTTTAATGTAAACTCTTTTATACCAAATAGGTTTGAACACGGATACGGAATAAGTTTAGAAATAACAGATTTTGTAAAAGGATATGATCTTATCATAAGCGTTGATAACGGTATCACAGCTGTTCCTTTTGCTCTATGGTGTAAGGAGGAGGGGATCGATCTCATTATCACAGATCATCATACTCCAAAAGAGACCTTGCCTGATGCATACGCCATAATAGATCCTAAGCAAAATGAATGCGGTTTTAAATATCCTGATATATGTGGAGCATTTGTAACTTGGTATTTGATATCAGCTTTAAAGCAAGAACTTAGAATAGATATGGAATTAAGAATATATCTTCCTTATGTCGCCATTGCTACGATTGCTGATGTAATGCCGCTAATTCATATAAACAGAGCAGTTGTAGTATTTGGACTAAAAGAACTTAGTAGAAGTAAAAATCCTGCGGTTTTGGCACTTAAAGATCATTTAAATATAACATTATTTAAATCTGAAACTATATCTTTTTGGGTTGCACCGTTACTTAATAGTGCCGGCAGAATGGATGATGCTTCTCTTGCTTTAAAATTTTTACAAAGCACGACACTATCTCAAGCCTCACATTATTTATTTGAACTAGTAAGTACAAATGAACAAAGAAAAGTTATAGAAAATGAGATTTGCGATTTGGCGGATGAGAATTTATTGAACCCAAATGACAATATATTGGTTTTTGTCTCTAATGATTGGCATGAGGGAGTATTAGGAATTGTGGCTTCAAGGATGGTTAAAAAATATAAAAAACCTGCAATTGTTCTTACAAATACAAAAAAAGAGATACTTAAAGGAAGTGGAAGAAGTTTAAATGGATTCAATCTTTTTGAAGCAATTGAGCCAAAAAGTCATTTTTTAGATAAATTCGGCGGACACGCTATGGCGATAGGATTGTCTCTAAAAAAAGAAAATCTAGTTAATTTTGTTAGTTCATTACAAGATATAGAGATAGATGAAAGTTTTGATATTAATAATACTTTTTTAAAAATCGATTTTGAAATTATAGATTTTGAGTTATATAATATTTTAGAAAAATATGAACCTTACGGCGAAGCAAATCCAAAACCGTTATTTGAATGTGATGATTTAGATATTATAAGTTCAAGTTCTATAGGAAAAAATAGCGAACATAGAAAATATTTAATTTCAAAAGGAGATATGATTTTTGAAGCTGTACATTTTAATCCCATTAAGCCGCTTGATGTGAGCAGTAACAATAAAATTAGATTTACAATTAACAAAAATAGCTTTAAAAATCAAGAAAAATTACAATTAATTATAAT
>DYLZ01000049.1 GCA_020721775.1 Sulfurovum sp. | reverse complement strand
CCTAGAGAATATATAAAACTCATCTTTTCAAAAAGACTGTTTTGAGCCAGACTATTTTCTCCAAGCCCCCAAGGATAAAAAACAAGTTTTCTCTTTGCTGTGATGGAGCTGTCAAGCTGACGCAAGCTTCCGGCGGCTGCGTTTCTAGGGTTTGCGAAAAGCGCTTCGCCCTCTTTTAGTCTCTCCTCGTTTATTGCCTCAAAATCATCTTTTTTGATAAGCACTTCACCCCGTATCTCTATAAGTCCATTATAATCAATCTCTAAAGGAATAGAACGGATAGTTCGGACATTATCCGTGACCTCCTCACCCTCTACCCCATCGCCTCTTGTAATAGCGCGAACCAGTTTACCATTTTCATATATGAGATTCATACTCGCGCCATCAAATTTCGGCTCACAAAAAAACTCTTGCTTACCTGCTTTTTTCTCTACCCTTTTTACCCACTCTTCAAGTTCACTATTTGTAAAGACATCTTCCATACTCCACATTCTTTTAATATGTCTAGCTTTGCTAAATTCATCTCGAACAATCCCACCAACTCTCAAAGTTGGAGATAGGGGTGAAATATCATCAGGATTTTCTCTCTCAAAATCTAAAACTTCATGATAAAGCTTATCATACTCCTCATCGCTAGCCATAGGGTTATCTTCGACATAATAAGCATAAGCCCATCTACCTAGAATTTCAACTTTTTCTAAATACTCTTGTTTTGTCATAGTTACTCAATCCTCAAAATTTATCTTTAAACTCTTTTTTCCACGGCTCATAAAATTTTGAAAATCCAAAAAGATCCAATAACGCAATGGGTCTTGCAAAAAATTCTCTCGCTATCATATTTGCGCTTGCGCTGCTGCCTTCGTTTTCAGGCGCAACAAAGCCTATTGCCTTATCTCCTCTGCTGAGTGCCAAAAATATAGCGCGTTGGAGATGAAACTTTTGAGATACTATAATATAGTCATTGACACCGTAAATATCTTTTGCTCTTTTTATCGAATCAAATGTTCTTATTCCTTTTCTATCACTTTTTATGTCACCCGCATCGACGCCTTCGCGTATAAGGTCTTTTCTCATAGTTACGGTTTCTCGGTAATATCTATCGCTCGTACTGTCGCCTGATATCAGGATATTTTTAACTATACCTCTTTTGTATAGCTGGGCGGCGGTTTTTATACGATATTTATAAAAAGGATTTATTTCGTGTTTTGTTGTATATTTTGTAGTGCCGAGCAGTAACGCTGTTTGCTTGTGAGGAACTTTATCAAAATCATCATATATCCTACCAAAACTTACAATATTCATAACAAAATAGATAAAAAACGGCAAGAGACAAATAAAAATGATACTTTTAAATAAAAAATGTATTAGTTTCAACTCACAATGCCCCTTATATAATTACAATTATATCAAAAGCCTATAAATGTTTTATTTTATTGCCTCATAAACCTTCAAAGCTCTAACATGCTCTTTCACATCATGGCATCTGATAATATTTGCGCCATTATCAAGTGCTTTAAGATGAATTGCCAAAGTACCCTCTAGTCTATACTCTATCGGCGTCTTGATGATCTTGTCTATCATTGATTTCCTGCTTGCGCCTATAAGTATCTCACATCCGAACTTTTTAAAATGAGATAAATTTTTTATTAGCGCAATATTATGCTCCAAGCTTTTTCCAAAACCTATACCGACATCCAAAATTATATCTTTTTTCAATAATCCAAGAGCCTCGCACTTTCTTATTCTCTCTTCAAAAAAGTCGCTTACCTCTGCTGTTACATCATCATAATGCGGATTTTGCTGCATAGTTTGAGGATTGCCCTGCATATGCATGATACATATTTTTGCATTGTATTTAAGCGCTAATTTGACAACTTCATCATTACTTGCCCCTGTGATGTCGTTTACTATACTAAATCCGCAATTTAGTGCATACTCAATGACACTAGGCGTATAACTGTCTATGCTAAAAAGCGCTTTTTCATAAAGCCTTGAACTCTTTATCGTATCACATATATCTTTAATCCTTTGCATCTCGTCTTGTTCACTTACCAAAAGTGCATTAGGGCGGGAAGATACAGCTCCTATATCGATGATATCCGCGCCATCATCTATCATTTGCTCTATTGCGCTAATTGCGCTTTTGGCTTCATATCTGCTTTTATCATAAAAACTATCGTCGTTTGCATTTATGATGCCCATGATCCTATTTGGAAACTTATGATCCACTAAAAACTCTTTTAGTTTTTTTGCGACACTTTTAAGACCGAACGGCTGTGCAAGTTCCTTGGTTGATAATATCTCCAAATGCTTTTTTGAAGCGATCAGCAAACAGTCGTAGTGACTTTTTTCGCACAATATAACGCCTCCGGGAACTGCAAGTTCTGCACCGATACTAAGCGCATCTTGTTTTAAAATATTAACTGCCGGAGTTTTGAGATCTTTGATAAAAATATGAAAAAGATCCATTTTTTTTGAAATAATCTCAACTCCGCCGCTTTCAACTCCCAGATTTTTTAAAAAATCCTTTTTATTTTCTATATTTATCCTATAAAGATTCATCCGTACTTCCTTATCTCTCTATCTTCTTTTTATTTGCCAATAATTTTAGCAAGACGGCGGATAAGATAAATTGTGGATTTGAACCCATATTTAAAGCTTTTATTGAATTTGAAAAAAGCTCTAACGCTTTATAGTCAAATTTGTACCTATTGCTTTTTAGCGCTTTTTCTACGATCGCCTGCACTATCTGCTGCATTTCATTAAACGGGGTTTTTTGATGGAGTTTTATAAAATCATACACATTTTGAAGCGTCATATTTTCAACATTCAATCCAAGCTCATAAGAACTATTCTTATTTGTTATCACTAACATTGGAAGTCTTGATTTTATCGTATCGAGTATCATCGCTTTTTGATTTACTAAAATTATAAATATAATATTTTTGGGCGGCTCTTCTAGTATTTTTAAAAGTTTATTTTGGACGATATCGCTAAACTTTTTTGCTCCCATAATGATAACAACTTCGTCCTCACTCGCGATAGAAGCTTTTTCTATGACATATTCTACATCTTCTACTAAAAAATTATCATCTTTGATGATACGAATGAATCTTTGGTTTTTTTTAACGCTTTCAAGCTTGGCTATTGTATGCTCAAAATCATCACATATAATAACCTGACTTTTTATCATCATGATTCTATCTCTATATTTCCATACAATGCTTCAGAAATAGTTTTATCCAAAAGCCTGAAAAGTTGCAATAACTTTATATCAAACAGAGGATCGCTGCCATTGAGGTGAAATCCGTTTTGTATCTGAGAATCAACTATCCACAAAAAGCTATTATCTTTTTTAAATACCAATTTTGTATAAGGCGAGTTGTCTTTTCCTATGTACCATATGATATATCCGTTTGGAAATGAAATATCAAGCATATCTTCCAATAGCTGCCACTCTTGATTATTTTGTATCTCATCTAGAGATGAAAAGAGTTTTGCAAGCTGATAAAAAGGCAAAAATGGTCTATTTTTGGATAAATCATTTATTTTGCTTTGAATGTAGTCACCAAACCATTGTCTTGGGGCATCGGTCAATACCAGAACACTTTGACCGCTTAAAATATGTTCTAAAAAAATATTAACTAATGGCGTCCAATCAAAGCGATACTCTTCCATCCATGAAAAATCGGAATTCTCACCCCTTATCGCTTCAAGTGTCCAAGATAGTAAATTTTGCATTTTTTACTTATCTAGCTCATATGCGTCATGAAGCACTCTGATAGCAAGCTCACCGTACTTTTCATCTATTATCACAGAGATCTTAATCTCGCTCGTTGAGATCATTTGGATATTTATATTATTAGCTGCCAGTGTACTAAATGCTTTTGCGGCAACACCTGCGTGTGATTTCATACCCACACCTACAACTGATACCTTGCATACATTTTTATCAAAATCCATACTTCCTATAACATGGTCAAAAGATTCCATTGTATTTTTTGCATTATCCAGCTCGCTTTGAGGTATAGTAAAGCCTAAATTTGTCGAACCGTCAATGCCTACATTTTGAGTGATCATATCTACATTGATGCCCTCATCTGCAAGTTTTGTAAAAATCTCTGCAGCGATACCCGGCTTATCCGATACATTTCTGAGTGTTACTCTAGCTTGATTTTTATCCAAAACTACTCCGCTAACCAAAACTTCTTCCATATTTGCGCTCTCCTTTGTAATAAGTGTTCCTTCGTTATCACTAAAACTGCTTTTAGCATACAATTTGACATCTAGTTTTTTAGCCAATTCTACCGAACGATTTTGCAATACTTTGGCTCCCAGTGAAGCCATTTCCAGCATTTCATCATATGAGATTGTATCAAGTTTTTTTGCCTTTGGCTCGATTCTAGGATCCGTTGTATATATACCGTCAACATCGCTGTATATCTCACAAGCGTCAGCTTTCAAAGCTCCTGCTATAGCAACAGCTGAGAGATCGCTTCCGCCTCGTCCTAATGTTGTTACTTTACCGTCTTCGTTGATTCCCTGAAAACCTGCAACTATGACTATCTTACCTTCTTTTATAGCTTCTTGTATAGAAGTTGGATCTATTGATTTTATCCTGGCATATGTGTGAACCGCATCTGTGATTATTCCGGCTTGTCTGCCTGTCATAGCAACCGCCTTGTATCCTTTTGCCTGAAGAGCAATCGCAAGCAACGCTGCTGTAACTCTTTCTCCTGAACTAAGGAGCATATCCATCTCTTGTTTTGCCGGCGTAGAAGTAAAGTGCGTTGCATAATCTATAAGCTTATTTGTTTCGCCGCTCATAGCAGAAACTACCACAACAATATCATTTCCCGCATCTCTTGCTTTTACAATTCTTGAAGCAACATTTTCGATTCTTTCCAGATCGCCTACACTGGTGCCGCCGTATTTATGAACCAACAACATACTAAATAAATCCTTCCTTTATAAAATAATCTATCACTCTTCGATAAACTTTTCTTTTAAAATATGTAACTTTTTTAAAAACCTCATCATAAGAGACAAATTCAAAATCTTCAAACTCAGGTACTTCAAAAGCATCAAGATTGATATCTGAATAATTTTTTAATCTTACCAAAAAATATTTTTGAGTTTGACCGTCAAACGGATATCTTTTTGTGGTTTTAATCTTAGGAAAATCATATGTTATCCACTCCGGAAATTCCCCTAAAATTTCAACATTACTGCATCCTATCTCTTCTTCAAGTTCTCTCAAGAGAGCTTCTCTCGGTGTTTCAAAACCGTTAATACCGCCTTGCGGGAATTGCCATCTGTTTTTTATATCTTTACACAGACCTATAAAAAATTTGCACTCCTCCGGGTATTTCGGAGAAAGTATAACAGCTGCAACATTTTGTCTATAACGCTTCTTCTTAAATTTTTTATGGCTCATAATTACTTCATTTTTTCATTAATTGAAAGTATCAAACAGATTTTGATATATTTACTCAAGGTATTTCTATATATAATTTTATCTCATTTGGACTTAGTGTCATATAAAGGACACCTACAAAAATACTAAAAAAGAGTTTTTATAATGCTTGTTTATCTACACATCCCATACTGCGACTCAAAATGTCACTACTGTAACTTCAACTCTTATGTAGATAAATTTGACACAAGAACAGACTACATGAAAGCTATACTAAAACAGCTTGACTTTGAACTGGAAAGATTTAATGCAAAAGAAGATCAAATAACCTCAGTCTTTATAGGCGGGGGCACACCGTCAACGATAAAACCGGATGCTTTTAAAGATTTATTTACTAAACTGAGACCTTTTTTGGCAAAAAATTGTGAAATTACGACAGAAGCAAACCCAAATTCTGCAACTGATAAATGGCTAAACGGGATGTTTGAGAACGGAGTTAATCGGATCAGTTTCGGAGTGCAGAGCTTTGATAACCAAAAGCTAAAAAAACTTGGTCGTTCTCACGATAAAGATCAAGCCATTGAAGCAATTTTGAATGCAAAAAAAGCAGGATTTGAGCATATATCGTGTGATCTTATCTATAATGCAGCAAACGATACGAAAAAACTCCTTGCAAACGACATAGATATAGCTCTTGGTCTGCCCATAGACCACATATCTGCATATGAACTTACCATAGAAGACGGGGTTAAATTTAGCGATGCCGACAAGCAAGAAAATGATGATCTTGCATTTTTTGTAGTGCAAAAAATAACAGGGAGCGGTTTTAGTCAATACGAAATTTCAAATTTTGGCAAATATCACTGTAAACACAATATCGGCTATTGGAAGCTTGATAACTATATCGGCATAGGCGCAGGCGCGGTAGGATTTTTAAATGATACCAGATTTTATCCGATGGCAGATATAGAACAATATATAAAAAATCCGCTTAATATAAAAGAAGAAGCGATAAAACAGGATGATCTGCTTTTTGAAAAGATATTTTTAGGACTTAGAAGCAAAGTCGGTATCAAAAAAGAGCTCTTAACTCCTGCTCAAAGAAAAAGAGCGGATATTCTTGTAGAAAATAAAAAATTATCCGAAAATGATACTCACTATTTCAATCTAAACTTTTTTGTAAGCGACGAAATTGCCTTATATCTCACAACTTAGCAACGACCGCTCAAAATATATTCAACTATATTTTCTATAAAGGCGTTTCTTTTATTCTCTTTTGAGTAAACGATATAAAATTTTCTTTTCATTTCATATCCTCTGATCCTTGCTTCAAAAAATTGACCATTTTGTATCTCATCGGCTACCGTGTATTTTGAAATTATAGATACAACCGGATGAACCGGATCTTTTTTGCTTTTTTTGATTCCCTGAAGTACCGCGGTTGTATTGCTAACTTCGCTTCTCATTTTAAAATCTTTACAATTTACGCCTAACTCGTCAAAAACCTCTCCAACCATTTTTCTGGTATGGCTGCTCTCTTCTCTGCATATCCATTCAAAATCATATAGATCTTCAGTTTGAAGAACTTTTGGAATAGGAACATTGCTTACAACTATAAGCTCATCTTCCAGCCACTCTCTATAAATAAGATCATTATCCATTATAGGCGATTCAATAAGTCCAATATCTATTTTTTTATCTTTTATCTGGTCTATGATATCTTGGCTAAGGGCGACATTTAGCGTTACATTGTTATTTACTATTTTTCTTAGATTCTCCAAACACTCGCCCGGAATTACATATGTGCCGATAGTAAAAGATGCTCCGATCCTAAATGTCATCTCTTTATTTATTATTTTGATCAGATCTATCTCTGCATTTTGTATAGCTTTTTCTAATCGAATTATGATCTTATATAACTCCTCACCCTCTGCTGTGAGTTTTATCCCGTTTTTTTTTCTTTCGATTATAGGAGTATTGAGATAATTTTCTAAAAATTTTATCTGTTGCGTAACTGCCGGCTGAGAAATGCCGAGCTTTGCAGATGCTTTAGAAAAGCTCCTCTCTCTTACGGTTGTTAAAAATGTTTCCAATTTAACAAAATCCTTCAGCATACATACTCCTATTTATTTTTATTTATTTGATTTTATTATATTACTTATATTTTTAACTTTTGCTTATAATACAAAATATTGTAGTTTTATAGGACACAATGTATTAAATCGCACCCTTTAATCTATTTT
>DYLZ01000006.1 GCA_020721775.1 Sulfurovum sp. | reverse complement strand
CGTGATTGGTGTTTTGGCTGAAACTTCTGATCAAATATGGATTGCTTCTTCATTTTATTCATCACAATGACACAAAAAAGTCATAATGCTATTTATTGTTAAAGAATTTCAGAAAATCTGATATGGTTTTTTTCATCTCAAATCTGTTTACAACCATATCTATGAGCCCATGTTGAAGTAAAAATTCTGATCTTTGGAATCCTTCGGGCAGATCAACGCCGACCGTTTGTTTTATAACTCTTGCGCCTGCAAAACCAACCAAGGCTCCCGGTTCAGCCATAATGATATCTCCAAGCATAGCAAAAGAGGCGCTTACGCCGCCCATCGTAGGGTCAGTAAGAACAGATATAAAAGGCAGTTTTGCGGCAGCAAGATGATTTAAAGCTGCAGAAGTTTTGCTCATTTGCATAAGCGAGTATGTACTTTCTTGCATCCTTGCACCCCCGCTTGCGCTTATGATAATAACGCCTGTTCTATTCTCAATGGCTCTATTTACAGCTCTGACTATCTTTTCACCCTCAACAGACCCAAGGCTTCCCCCCATAAAAGCAAAATCAAACACCACTAGTTCTGTACTCTCTCCATTTATCTTACAGCTTCCGCTAACAACACATGATGTTTTGCCTGTTTTTTCTTTACTCTCTTCTAATCTTTTTTTATAACTTTTTTTATCAGAAAACTCAAGCGGATCGGTTGGCGCTAAGTTTGCATCAAACTCTACAAAAGTTCCCTCGTCGGCAAGAATAGAAATTCTTTTATCAGCACTTATCCTAAAATGATGATGACACTTTGGGCATACTTCATTTTTTGCTTCTATCTCTTTATAATAAACTAAAGACAAGCAATTTGGACATTTTATCCATTGATTGTGAACGCTAGTCTGTGCTTCTTCTTTATGCGCAACTTTGTTGTACATATTTTTAAATAGATTGCTAAACTTCATTTATTCTCCTGCAAAATTTTTGCTTATTATGCCAAATAGCTTGGCGGCAATTTCTTTCTCTTTTGAAACTATAGCAAAATCTTCTTGTATTATTACTTCAAGATCTTTGCAAAGCGCCAATCCTGCCACGACATCATATATCCTGACAGGACCTACAAAAATGACAAAATCTACCCAGTGGGCATAAGCTAAAGAGAGAGCAACGGCTCCGGGTGATCTGAATTTGATCTTATTTTCTTTAAGAAGCTGTACTATTTTTGGATTGTCATAAGCTCTTTCAAAAATACCTATTTTGCTGTAGTTATTATTTTCTACTCTTTCCCATTTATCATCAAACAATTTGCCATACATCGGCGCTTCGCCCTCGGATATCCAAAAAACTTCACTTGTCGCAAGATTGCAAACTATCGCATCTTCCAATATGCCATCACTGTTCAAAATAGCAACAGAAGTTCCATAATAGCTGAAATTTGAAGCTATATTGTCGCTTCCGTCTATAGGATCGATGATAATTTTACATTTACCATCATTCATTACACCTGACTCTTCTGATTCAATACTCCCAAACCTGCTCAAATGTTCAAAAAATATCTTTTCTGCAACAAGGTCAAAACCGCTGCTTATGTCTCCGCCTGCACCCTTTGTATGCTTTTGACACATTGATTTTTTATCAACTGAATTGATCGCTTTAAAAACTTCTCTGTTGGCTTTCAATGCTGTCTTTAAAAAATCATTCATTTTATCATTTCAAAAGTTTTTTGATAATTGCCTTAGCAGCATCTCGTCCGTCTTTAACGGCTGTTACCACCAAATCTGCTCCTTTGGTGCAATCGCCTCCTGCATAAACGCCCGGTTTTGTTGTTTCATAGTTTTCATCTACCAATATCTGACCCCACTTGTCGGTTTCAATGCCGTTTGATGACAAAAAGTTATAATCTTGCATATCAAATCCAAGCGCGAATATAACAACATCTGCTTCAACATTGAAATTGCTGCCACTGATCTCTTCTATTTTTTGTTTGCCGTCAGCTTCTGAAACAGTTAGTTTTGTTTTTACCATTTCAATGCCTATAACTTCTGATCTGTCGTTGATGATCAAATTTTTAGGCGCTACGAAAAACTCAAATTCTACACCCTCTTCTTTAGCATTGATATACTCTTTTTTACTTCCGGGCATATGAGCGGCATCTCTTCTATAAAGACACTTTACACTTTTTGCTTTTTCTCTAAGCGCGGTTCTAACACAATCCATTGCAGTATCTCCGCCGCCTATTACAATAACATTTTTATCTTTTACATCAATAGTTTTAGAAACTTTCTCTCCAAAAAGAGTTTTTTGTATATTTGTCAAAAATTCCATAGCAAGATATACATTCTCGGCATTTTCGTTTGCAATAGAAGCTTTTTTGCCTTTAGTAGCTCCAACACCTATAAATACTGCATCAAAATTTTCAAGTAACTCTTCAAAACTTACATCTTTACCGACTTCAACATTTTGATGAAAGAGACATCCCGCCTCTTCAAGCAGTTTTACTCTTCTCGATACGATATTTTTATCGAGTTTAAATCCCGGAATCCCATATGTAAGTAAACCGCCGGCTCTTGCTTGTTTATCAAATATCTCAACATCTATACCGTATCTAAGCAAAAATGTAGCGGCAGAGAGTCCGGCAGGACCTGCACCTATGATAGCGACTTTTTTGCCTACTTTCGTTTGAGCAAATTTAGGTTTTAAACCTTTTTTGAAACCTTCTTCATTTATAAAAGTTTCGACAGAGCCTATCGTGATAGCTCCATATCCGTCATTTAGCGTACATGCGCCCTCGCAAAGTCTATCGTGCGGACAAACCCTTCCCATTACTTCAGGAAATGGAGAAAATTCATTGGACAACATAAAGGCAAGTTCTAAATCTTTAGAAGCAGTAGCGCTAAGCCATTGGGGGATCAGATTGTGCAAAGGACATCCATTGTGACAATACGGATCACCGCACTGGATACATCTTACTGACTGCTCTGCGGCTTTTTCCGGAACAAAAACTTCATAAATTTCATCAAAGTCCTTTATCCTTTCAACAACATCTCTTTTTTTAGCATCAACTCTATCTATATCTACAAACTTTTGCATATTACTCTCCTGCTCCTATCTTCAACGGACCCTTCATATCTTTTGGTCTTACTATCCAGAAGTTTCTGATCTCTACTCTAAAATTATCAATTATCTCTTTAGCTACAACACTCTTTGTTTCATTGTAATAATCTTTTAGTAATTTTTTAAGATAATATCTTTCTATATCCGTTTCGTCAGTATCTATTCTTCTTGGTTCAACCAATTCTTGATTTATATTTTCCACAAAATCATGAGCTTTATCATATACAAATGCAACACCGCCTGTCATTCCGGCACCAAAGTTTACGCCTGTTTTGCCCAGAATTACGACAACGCCGCCTGTCATATATTCACAAGGATGATCTCCTGTTCCTTCAACTATAGCAATTGCCCCTGAGTTTCTAACTGCAAATCTCTCGCCTACTAAGCCGCTGATATATAACTTTCCGCCTGTTGCGCCATAAAGACATGTATTGCCTCCAAGAGAATATCCTTCTCTTGCCTTGTCTGAAGTAATGACGATCCTGCCGCCGTTCATACCTTTACCGATGTAGTCATTACCGGCGCCGTTTACATGTATAGAAACGCCGTTTATCAAAAATGCACCCAAAGACTGACCGCTTGTGCCTTTTAGTCTGATATCAATAGTCTTATCAGGCAATCCTTTATCGCCGTAATATTTTGCAATTTCACCCGAGATCCTAGCCCCAAAGCTTCTATTTAGATTTGATATTTCACTTTCTATAACGACAGGTTCATTAGGGTTTTTGATCGCACCCATAACTTGAGATAGTATCTCTTTTTCAAACTCATTTTTGTCATATGGCTCATTGGACTCTACTTGACAACTGTTTGGACCATCTAGTCTATGTATTAAACTTTCAAAAGAGAATTTTTTTGCAAAATTATCATCAATTACTTCTAAAAGTTCATTTTTGCCGATAATCTCTTCAAGCGAATTATATCCAAGGCTTGCAAGTATCTCTCTAACATCTTCAGCAAGCAATGTAAAGTAGTTTATAACTCTCTGTATAGTTCCCTCATAATGATCTCTGAGTCTTTCATCTTGAGTTGCTATACCTACACTGCATTTGTTTAAGTGACAAATTCTAAGTATTTTACAGCCTACAACCGTTAGCACACTTGTTCCAAATGCAAATTTCTCTGCGCCGAAAATTGCCGCTTTTACTACATCAAGACCCGTTTTAAGTCCGCCATCTATTTCTATCTCAACCTGTCCTCTTAGATTGTTTGCTTTTAAGGCATTATGCGCTTCAATAAGACCAAGCTCCCAAGGATTGCCTGCAAATTTGATGGATCCGATAGGTGCGGCTCCGGTTCCGCCATCTGCACCTGATATAATGATCTTGTCTGCATATGCTTTTGCAACACCTGCCGCAATCGTACCGACACCTGCTGTTGAAACAAGCTTAACCGCAATCTTTGCTTCCGGATTTACTTGCTTAAGGTCAAAAATAAGCTGCGCTAGATCTTCGATCGAATAAATATCATGATGAGGAGGAGGAGATATAAGCGTAACGCCCGGCATTGTATGACGAAGTCTCGCGATCAACGGACTTACTTTATGCCCGGGCAGCTGACCGCCCTCACCCGGTTTTGCGCCTTGAGCTACTTTTATCTGAAGCTCTTCGGCAGATCTAAGGTATGCCGGAGTTACACCAAAACGACCCGACGCAACTTGTTTGATCTTTGAATTTTTAATGGTTCCAAATCTTGCTTCATCTTCCCCGCCTTCTCCTGAGTTGCTTTTTGCGCCTATGGTGTTCATAGCGATCGCCAAGCATTCGTGGGCTTCCGGAGAAATAGAGCCAAGACTCATAGCAGCAGTAGAAAATCTTGCAAAAATACTTTCTTTTGGCTCAACATCTTTTATATCAATAGGTTTTCTGTCACTTTTTAAAACAAAAAAGTCACGAATGAATTTTTTATCTCTTTTATTGATAATATTTTTAAGCTTCTCGAAATCTTCTCTCTTCCCGCTTTTTGCCAAGGCATGAATAGCATGAACAGTCGAGGGTGCAAAATCATGATACTCCGCACCATCCAAGTATTTATAGAATCCGCCTATATTTAGCGGATATAATCTATATTTTGTATTTTCACAAAAAGCCTCTTTATGCGTTTTTGTAAGCCTTTGCTCTATATCTTCGTAGCTTAATCCATGAAGCAAAGAATAAGCACCGTTAAAACACTCTTCTACTATTTCTTTTGACAAACCTATAACATCAAATAAACTTGAGTTTCTATAACTTGCGATAGTAGAGATACCCATTTTTGACATAATTTTTAAGAGACCTGCATTTATAGCTTTTCTTACTTTTTTTAATATCGGCGCAAAATCTACACTTTCATCTTTTCTTTTTTCCATTAGCGCAATGGTTTGGTAAAGCATATAAGGATATATTGCCGCTGCTCCAAAAGCTATCATACAGGCAGCCATATGCGAATCATAAACCTCTCCTGTGATTGCAACCACACTTGTAAGATGTCTAGAGCCTGTTTTGAGTAGTTTTTTATTTAATGCACCAACAACCATAAGCATCGGCATTACATTATTGTCTTTATCTAAACCTCTATCATCTAAAAAGATTATTCTAATGCCTTCATTTTTAACATCATCGGCTATATCACTGATCAACTTCTGTAACGAACCTCTTAGATCAGATGTAAATGTGGTGCTGTATGTTTTTGCCTTATAGTTGGCGTCATATCTTGCATCTTTTTCATTACCGAAAGCTTTTAAAATTTCTAATTTTTCTAAAGACAAAATAGGAGAAACAGTTTTTAGTCTTTTTGCATGAAGAGCATCATCTGTCAATATATTTCTAACCTCTCCAAAGCCTGTATTTAAGCTCATTACGACTTTTTCTCTGATCGGATCTATCGGAGGATTGGTAACTTGAGCAAATTTTTCTCTAAAGAAGTCAGAAAAATTTCTTTGAGTATTTGAAAATGCGGCAAGAGGAGTATCGTCACCCATAGATGCGGTTGTCTCTTTACCTTCCTCTGCCATTGATGCCAAAACTTGGTCTTGAACTTCAAGTGTAATATTAAAAAATCTCTGTCTTGCTTCCATTTCCTCTTTTTGCGGGATATCTATATGAGAAAACGGATCTGTCATATGTTCTTGAAGATATGTCATATTTTCATTAAGCCATTTATCGTACGGCTTTCTATTTTTTAGATAGTTGTCTATATCGCAATTTTTAAGAATAGTTGCGTATTTTAGGTCAACGCCCATCATTTCACCGGATTGGAGTCTGCCTCTTTCTACTATATCGTCTTCTGCTATATCAAGTACGCCATATTCTGAAGAAATGATAAGTCTGTTATCTTTTGTAATTATATATTTTGCAGGTCTAAGTCCATTTCTGTCTAATACACAACCGATATATCTTCCGTTTGTCATACTAACAGCCGCCGGTCCGTCCCATGCTTCAAAACATGTACTTACATACTCATAGAATGCTCTTAACTTTGGATCCATATGAGGCGCATTTTGCCAAGGTGCAGGAAGAAGCGATCTTGCCGATTTGAAGAAATCAACACCATTTACTATCAAAAATTCAAAAAAGTTATCCAAACTTGCGCTATCACTCATCCCGTCTTGAATGATAGGCAATAGTCTTTTTATCTCATCATCTGAAAATATTTCACTCTTAATGAACTCACTTTTAGCTGCAACATTAAATCTATTTGCTTCAATAGAGTTTATTTCTCCATTGTGGGCTATCATTCTAAACGGTTGGGCAAGTTTCCATTGCGGCAATGTATTTGTCGAAAATCTTTGATGGAATAGTCCGAAAGATATTTCAAAATCCTTATCTGCAAGATCTTTATAAAACTCTTTGATATGCGTAGGCATAACAAGTCCTTTATAAGAGACCACAGAAGTTGAAAACGACGGAATATAAAAATCTTTGTTTTCTTTCAATCTTGCCTCTATCTCTCTTCTGGAAAGATAAACAAGCGCATCAAATCTTCTCGCGCCAATGAGTGAATTTGGTGCTACAAAAACTTGTTTTATATTTGGCAGCATCTCAAGCGCTTGAACGCCCAAAGCTTCAGTATCCACCGGAACTTCTCTTGTAAAAACTACTCTTAGATCATTATTTTTACATATCTCGCCGATAATATCAAGATCGCTATCATTTTTACTAAAAACCATACAAACAGCATATGTTTCAGGCAATACAATGCCTTCTTTTTTCGCGACTTTAGAAAAAAACTTTTTAGGAATTGACAAAAGCAGTCCGCTTCCGTCTCCGGTTTTTCCATCAGCTGCGATAGCACCCCTGTGCATCATACGAGAAAGCGCAGTAATTGCATCTTCTAAATTTTTGTGTGTCGGTTTATTGTCTATGGAAGCCAACAAACCAAATCCACAGTTATCTTTAAAAGAGGTAAACAAATTTTGCATAAGCCAACCTTAAGTTTATTTTTGATAGCACTAGTAAAATTATATATCTAGTATGCCTCATTATATTTAAAATACACTAAATAACTACTTATTAACACTCTCTTTGGTATAATAATTTCACTATTTTTTTTCAAAGGAATAAGCATCAAAGGTTTCGTAGTTGATTTGAAAAAAGCAAAAAATGAGGATATGATAGCGCGCATTTTAACCAAAGACAGCATCAGCTCATATTACCGTTTTTTTGGCGCAAGACATTCAATACTTCAAATTGGATACCTCATAGATTTTGAACTTGAAGATAAGCATAGCAGTTTTATGCCAAGACTTAGAAACTTGTCTCATATACCGTTTTCTTGGATATTTGATAAAAACAGATTGCTTTTATGGCACAAATTTATAATGTTGTTTGGAACCCATTTGAAAGGCATAGATGATATTGATAGTTTCTACTTTGACATCATCTTAGAATCTGCAAAAAAATGGGATAAGCAAAATCCAAAAAGGATAATTTGTGAAAGTTATCTTGAAATTCTTGAATGTGAAGGTAGATTGCATTATCCGGATAAATGCTATATATGCGAACTTGAACTTGGAGAAAAAATATCGCTTATGCACTCTTTTTTACCTGCTCACAGCGAATGCATATATGGTGCATCCATACAAAAGAGTAAAATTATAGATTTTTTTAAAACAAGATCGACACTCCGACTCGAAGATGATGAGATAGAGTATCTATATAATATTATTATGAAGGGCTTTTAATATTAATAATTTATGCTTTTTTTACAAATTCTTGTTTTAGTTTAATAGCGCCGATTCCTGGTACTTTACAGTCAATATTGTGTCCATCGTTACCTTCAACAAGACGAATACCTTTTATCTTAGTACCTACTTTGATCCCGTCACTGCTTCCTTTGACTTTGAGGTCTTTGATAACTGTAACAGTATCGCCATCTTGTAAAATATTTCCATTTGCATCTTTTACAATTAAGCCTGTTTGGGCCACTTCATTATCCCCTTCTTTGCTCCATTCAAAGGCGCACTCAGGGCAAATATAAAGATTGCCATCCTCATATGTGTACTCACTGCCGCATTTTGGGCATTTTGGCAAAGCTTGCATGTTTTTCCTTTATTTATATTTTAGAGCGTATTTTACTCTATTAATTTTAATCTTGCTTTGAGTTCTTTAGTATATCTTTTGCCCATTTTTTAAATATATTCACTCATACTCTTTTAATAAATATGTATCAAGTCTTTTATTCCAGCCTATCCGCCATCTCTCTTCGCCCCTAGCCTTTGGCGAATTTGCAATTCTGCGGCTTAGTATCTCTTTTGCGCTTTTGCTAAATGCCTTAAATCTATCTTTTTCTTTATCATCCATATTTTCTAAAACTTGAAGCAGTCCCCATCCTTGAGAGTTGTATCTCTCGCTCTCAAGCGTGCCTTCACCTTTGAAATTAACATAATCTATAAGTATATACAACCCGTGTTCATTTATACTTCCGTCTCTATTATAAAGAATTTGATTGTATCTATGACGAATTATCTCTTTTTTCTTTTCATCTTTTAGGGTTGAAAGCATAAGCGGCAAAGCATCAAAGGCTCTTTTGCTCATATACATTGCTTGATAAGGCATATTTTGTTTCAAGAAATCAAAAAGCTCAAGGTATTGCTTATCATTTTTTGCTTTTGCCAAGAACAACTCTGTTTTGCTATTCCATGGACAAGGCGTTTTACTGCTTAGCCATTTTGGCATAGTTACATTATTTTCTTCCATAAAGCCAAGCACTAGAGGGAAAACTTCTCTAAACTTTTCCGTATGCCCTTTTGGAAACCATATAAAATGACCGATCCCAAGTGATGCAAAATCTTCTCCATCATTCCAATGAACCAAATATTTGTCTTGCAGAGCGCCTTCGTTTTGCCAAACTTTTTTTGCTATATAATCTGCTTGCTCTTTAGTTATTTTTGCATCTGCCAAGAGAGAGAGGGTTGTAAAAACTACAAGAACAATAACCCTCCAAATATATCCGCTACTCATCTACACAAAGCTTGGCGCATCATTTGCAAAGAGTATCAAATCACCCGCTTTAGTATGCTCGATAAGCATATCTTGCATTTGTGATTTTTGCTCCATTTTAAGAAGCTTATCCTCATCGACTTGACTTTTAAATATATCCCAGTTTAAATTACTGCTTACTATCACTAGATCAAAAACCTCATTTGCTCTTTTAGCAATTTGCATATTTAGTTCATCGTCAGCTTCTACAAGACCCGGGGTAATAACGACTTTTCTGCCCTTATAAGTAGAAGCTAGATCAAATGAACCAAGCATTCCATCTATATTTCCATTGAAACTATCATCAAGGATCAATTTTCCGCCAGCATCAATTCTTTGCAGCCTATGAGGTGTTGCTTTGAGTGTTTTTAGTCGTTTTTTAATAGTCTCTTTATCCACTCCTAAGGCAATAGCAACACTGATAGCGCCGGCTAAATTTATAGCGTGAAACTCTCCTAAGATCGGAACTTCGTATTTTTCGCCATCCAATTCAAAAGATGTTCCATCTAAAGTGGCGGTCACATTTGTTATATTGCTTCCATAGATATGTATTTTCTCGCTAGGCTCTTGTTTTGCGCTTTCATGAAGCCAGGCTTCTTTTAGGCGTGAACTTTGAAGTATCTCGAGCTTTGTTGCAATTATATTTTTTATTGTTTTAAAATACTCTATATGAGCCGGTCCTATCTTGCCTACTACTGCATAATGAGGATTTACAAATGTTGTGATCTCGGCTATATCACCTTTTACTCTTGCACCCATTTCAACTATATAAATTTGCGTATTATCAGGCAGATCATCATTTATATCTTTCATAATACCGCCAAGCGTATTTACCGATCTTGGCGTCGCATATGTTTTAAAACTTCCCTCCAAGATATGGTTTAAAAAATTTTTGATACTTGTTTTGCCATAACTTGCCGTGATTCCGACTACTATCATCTCTTTTGCATTTTCAATTTTTGCTTTTGCTTTTGCTTTAAAGCCCCAAAAAAGTACTTTCTCTACCAACAGTGAGGCAACAAAGGCCAATATGAACGGAGCTAACACAAAAGTGCATTTTGCTATGAACCATAAATAAAGAGTGAAGATAACAAGGAGCGCAAAAAATCTTTTGATCCTACCGGTCCACACTAAGGGCTTATCAAGTTTTTTATACCAAAAATACAACAATACTATATAAACAAGAGAAATCACGATATCTAGCTTGAACATTTTAGAAGCAATAATAAAGGCAATAAGAGGAATTATAAAATAAACCACATTCCACATCGGCTTTGTATGATGAAAAAGAACTCTTGAGAGCTTATAGCTATACCATTGCAAGTTTGTGATCAAATAATAACCGCTTGCGCTTACAAATATTAAAAAACTTAAAAATTCGACCATTATTTATGCTCCTTGTAGTATTGCATGATAGTATCGGAAATAAATTTCGAGTGTTTTAAAAAGAAATAGTGATCTCCTTCAAGCGGATATAACTTTGATCTTTTTATAATAGAATTTATTTTTTGGGCAGTCCAAAGCGGTGTTGCAGTATCGCTTTTTCCCCAAAATAGAAGCGCATCACCTTCAAATTGCGCAAAACTTCCGCTAAAATCTTCATTTACTACATTTTTAAAAGTCTCATACATCTCATGGCTCATGCCCTCTACATCGCGGCTTGCAAAAAACCTTCTCATTTTACCAAATCCGAGAGGTTTTAGTATTTTAAAAGCTGCTATCTTGGCTCTCACACTAAAAGGTTTCGGTACCAAAATTCCAGCACTTGAAAGAAGTATTAGACACGCAGGATTTAGTAATGTTGCGACTTTGCCCCCAAATGAGTGCCCTGCTATCATCAAAGGCTTGATTCCTATATCGTCAAAAAATATTTGCAAAATGCGGGCATAGTCATCAGTTGTCAAAACGACCGGATTGGTACTTTTGCCAAAGCCGGGCATATCTATATATATGTGTTTAAGGTCGCTCATCTGTTTAGCAAACGCCTGCTTCATGATCTCTTTATTGCTTCCCCAGCCATGCAAAATTACAATACAATCCTCCATTGCCAAATTTACTATATCATATGCTATACTAAACTTGTTTTTATCGTAAATAATCTCTCTTTGTGCCATTAGTCTATATACTTATCCTCTTTCATTTTCTTTTCGTCTATATACTCCCTATAAAGCATTGCCACACCAAATGTAACAATTATCACGGTCATGGCAGTGATAGAAAGTTTAACAAATGTACTCCATTCAATTATATTGAACCACAATTGCAAAATACCCATGATCGCATATAGAACAAAAATGATACCGACTATTATGCTGGCTATCTTTATACTTTTCATACTTTTTTCTCTCTCTTCATTATCACAACATATCCTTCTCTGCTCCAAAAAAGAAGCATGCGTCTAATATCTTTTTCCATCGTTACCACTTCCCAGCCCTCTTTGGCATTGGCATTTAAAAATTCGCTAAATCTTATAGGATTTATCTTTGATTGCCCGAGAAGCAAAGATCCAAGCATACCTTCTTGATAAATTACCGCTTTATACTCTAACATAGCTACTCCTTATTGATACTGTTTGCGCATACAAAAGCCGATGAAAATGCCCATTGAATATTATACCCGCCAACTCTGCCTGTAACATCAAGAACTTCACCTATAAAATATAGATTTTCACATTTTGCACTCATCATATTTTTTTGGCTTATCTCTCCTGTATCCACACCACCCTTGGTGACTTCTGCCTTATTATATCCAAAAGTACCTGCAGGCGCAAAATGATATTCTTTGATTATTTTAAGCTTTTCAAATTCACTTTTAGATAATGATAAAAACTTTTTATCTTCTATGCCTAAATGGTTTAAAAGCGCAGATGCGAGTCTTTTTGGTATAGGTAAAACCGTACTTATATTTTTATTGGAATTTCTAAGATCTTCAAGTTTGATATTTGGCAAAAAATCTATAGATATTTCACCCTTCTCCCAATACAAAGATGCATCCAAAACAGCAGGACCGCTTATACCCTTATGCGCAAACAAAAGCGATCCTCTACATATATGCTCGCCGGCTTTTATCACTACATCGCACGATATGCCGCTTAGCTCTTTGAAAAAAAACTGCTCTTTTTGAAGAGTAAGTCCAACCAATGCAGGAGCTGTTTTAACGATAGAGTGTCCAAACTTTTTAGCTATTTTATAACCAATATCTCCGGCGCCCAAAGCAGCATAGCTAAGTCCACCGGACGCTATGACAACATGTCTTGCGTGCAATTCTCTCTTAGAAGTTTTAAGCGTAAAAATATCGTCATATTTATCAATATCAAGCAATTCTTCGCCTGTTAACATAGTATAAAGATTTGACTCTTTTAATAGTATATCAACTAACTCTTTAGCACTTTTATCGCAAAAAAATTGGTTATTTTTTAGCTTTACGGTTTTTAATCCTCTACTTTGAAAATATCTCAAAGTGACATTTTGGTCAAAACTCTTTATTGTGCTTTTAATAAAGTTCGCATCTCCCAAAAAAATGCTTATCTGTAACAAACTCATTTGTAATATTGCACTTGCCGCCGCCGCTTATCAGTATCTTTGCACCAAGCTTTTGATTATGCTCTATCAATGCGGTTTTTTTATCTTTTATCAATGAAGCAAGCATTAAACCGCTTGCCCCTCCGCCAACTATAACTACATCAAAAAAAATTATCCATATAGCGATTATAGCCAATTTATGTTATAATATCAAAAAATATATTGGTCTAAAAAAATGAGAATTATTTGGTTTATATCGATTTTTTCTATTATTTATGCTTCAAACTCTTTTACATTTACCGATGGTAATGGAAGAGCTATCCAGAAAAGAATCAAACATCGGTATAACGAATCGTTAAATCAAAATGTTAAAGAGTATTCTTATCAGGCATTTTATGCAGATCTTCAAAAAGAGAAAATTGCAGCTCTTCAGGCGCAAATGGCAAATGTTAGAGAAAATGGTCTAAAAGCCAAACAACCGACAAAAATGCAAGAGGAACAAACATATTGCAATGCAGACATAGGCTCAATAACACAAAGTGCCAAACAGTTCAAGGGTGGAAAATATGTTTGGGGTGGAACACGACCAAGTGGTTTTGACTGTTCCGGATATGTGCAGTATATTTACAACAAACACGGTATTAAATTGCCTCGTACGGCGCTTGAACAATCAAAAATAGGAAAGACTATTGACAAAAGCAATTTAAGGGCTGGAGACCTGCTATTTTTCTTGACTGATAAAAATAGAGGCATTCCTGTAACTCATGTCGGCATATATCTTGGCAACGGCGAATTCATTCATGCTGCTTCAAAAGAGAGAGGCATTATAGTATCACCGCTGCATCAAGGGTCATACGCCAATTGTTTTGTTGGCGCAAAAAGGGTACTTCCGTCCTAACATAATGTTTAGTTATTTGAGTGTGGGTATAAGGCAGCTGTCATCGCGAACAAAGTGTGGCGATCCACTCTTTTTTATGGATTGCTTCGTCTTGCCTTCGGCGGTCTCTTTGAGAGACATCGCCTTCGGTTTCAAACCGTTAAACGACAAGCATTTGTCGTTTATTACTGCTTTTCATCTCGCAATGACTGTATTCTCGCATAATTGAGAATGACAAAGTCACAATCTCTGCAATTTCTTAAGCCCCTCTTTAACCAAAGTTGCGGTATCTCCGCTAAGTCCTGATAGGGCTTTTTTGACCTCATCTTTTTTAAATCCAAGACTCTCAAGCGCCATAGCCGCTTCAATGAGAGAATTGCTTAAATGATCACCACTGCCACTGCCGTCAACTATAAAATCTGCAAGTTCTACCAATATTCTGCTAGCAGCCTTTGGTCCTATGCCGGGAACTCGCTTAAGCATACTTACATCTTTCGAGTTTATAACTTTAGCAAATGTATCAGGAGAAAAGGTAGAACATATGGCGATGGCTACTTTTGGACCTATACCGTTAATTTTAAGCAGTGTATCGAACATCTTTTTTTCATCCAAGGTTAAAAAACCAAAAAGCAAATTTGCATCTTCTCTGATTACTTGAGAAACAAAAAGCTTTATCTCTTTTGAGTCTATTTGCGATGAAGTATTTAAAGAGACAAAAACTTCATATATAAGTCCGCCTGTATTAATATGCAAAAATGTCGGCTCTTTGCGTTCTATACTTCCTTGAATGCCTACTATCATATACTACTCCGCGTTTTATTTTTATGAGTATATCAAAATCACAAAAAAGAACAAAAAAATATGTCAAATTGTCATACACTTTAACCAAATAGAGTTTTGGATATAATTTTAAAAACAAATACAAAGAATATAATGCGACTTAAATCTATATTTTCAAACTCATTTGGAATACTAATATCAAGAGTTTCAGGACTTCTTAGAGATATACTCATGACATCTGCGTTGGGCGCAAGTATATGGAGTGATATATTTTTGATGGCATTCAAATTTCCAAATCTATTTCGCCGCATTTTTGCTGAAGGTTCATTCACTCAAAGCTTTATGCCTTCTTATGTAGCTTCAAAACAAAAAGGGGTATTTGCAGTCGCCATTTTTATGCGATTTATGCTTATAATAGTTGGGTTTTCTCTCATAGTTACGCTTTTTCCTGAAACTTTTACAAAAGCTCTTGCGTGGGATTGGAACGATGACCTCATCGGTAAAACAGCGCCTCTTACGATTATAAATTTTTGGTATTTGGATCTTATATTTATAGTTACATTTTTAGGAACGATACTACAACATAAAGAACATTTTTTTACCACTGCTTTTTCTACGGTTTGGCTAAATATCGCCATGATAGCTACGCTTATGTTCTATGCCAAAAGCGAACCGCAAACTATCGTATATGCTTTAAGCTTTTCGATACTTGCCGGAGGTCTTCTTCAGGTAGCAACACATATGATCGCTATACGCAAAAAAGGACTTGCAAAGATACTTATAGGCGGATGGAAATATAGAAAAACCAAAGATGTAAAACAAGAAGAAAAAAGCTTCAATAAACTCTTTTTACCATCCGTCATCGGCAACTCAACGGCTCAAATAGCATCTTTTATAGACACCAGTCTCGCTTCATTTTTAGTGGCAGGATCGGTCAGTTATCTATTTTATGCGAACAGAGTATTTCAACTTCCGTTTGCCATTATCGCCCTTGCTATAACAACAGCTCTTTTTCCTGCCATTTCAAAGGCTATCAAAAACAGCAATGAAGAAGCGGCATTTGCAAACCTCAGCAAAGCATTTTGGCTTCTTAGCATACTTCTTGGGGCATCGGTACTAGGCGGAATACTACTAAGTGAACCTATCGTATGGCTTCTTTTTGAAAGAGGAGCATTTGATCTTGAAGATACTAAAAATACGGCTTATGTGCTTCAAATGTATATGGTGGGGTTAATTCCTTTTGGGCTAGCCAAGCTTTTCTCTTTATATCTTTACGCAATGCATAAACATTTAAAAGCTGCAAAAATAGCTGTAATTTCACTTGTGATAAATGTCATATTTTCAATAATTCTAATGCAAAGTATGGGCGCTGCCGGATTGGCTCTTTCGGGAAGCATAGGAGGATTTGCACAGCTATTTTTAACTATCAAAGAGGTTGGTTTTGATAAGTTTTGGAATATTGTAAAAAGCAAAACAATGCCTATGTTTATAATAACAATGATAACTTTTGGTACAATACTGTATTTTATAAATAAATTTTTAATAGATATGATAAGATAGGATATGAATGTATATTTTTGACAGTGTAAAAAAAGAGAAGGTAGAGTTTGTCTCTTTGGTTCCTAATGCGGTGACAATGTATGTATGCGGTCCAACGGTTTATGATGATGCTCACTTGGGGCATGCAAGAAGCGCTCTTAGTTTTGATATGCTTTTTCGCACACTAAAATCTCTTGGGTATAGTGTAAACTTTATAAGAAACTTTACCGATGTAGATGACAAGATCATCAAAAAAATGCAAAAGTCGGGTAAAAGCCTAAAAGATATCACAGAGTATTATATACAAAGATACAATGAAGATATGGATGCTCTCAATATTACACGCCCTACTCTAACTCCAAAAGCAACAGAGAATCTTGAAGCGATGCAAGATATGATAAAAAACCTTCTATCCAAAAATATAGCCTATAAAATTTCAAATGGCGATATATATTTTGATACGGCAAAAGATAAACTTTACGGCAAACTCTCAAACAAAGTCAGCGATGAAACGCTAAGCAGAATAGAAAGGGTGAGCGAAAAAAGAAGCGATAAAGATTTCGCGCTTTGGAAAGCATGCCATGAAAATGATACTGTATGTTTTGATGCAAGCTTTGGCAAAGGAAGACCGGGATGGCATATAGAGTGCTCGGCAATGATAGAAAAGCACACTAAACCGATCGGCGGATACAGTATTGATATACACGGAGGCGGAGCCGATCTACTTTTCCCGCATCATGAAAATGAAGCAAGTCAGAGCAGATGTGCTACAGGTCATGAACTTGCGAAATATTGGATGCACAACGGCTTTGTGCAGATTGACGGCGAAAAAATGAGTAAAAGTCTAGGAAACAGCTTTTTTCTTAAAGATATTCTTAAAGTTTACAATGGAGAGATAGTGAGATTTTATCTCTCAAGCATTCATTATAGAAATGATTTCAATTTCAACGAAGAAGATCTGCTAAATAGCAAAAAAAGACTTGACAAACTATACCGCCTTAAAAAAAGAGTATTTGATGCAAGCGTATCCAAACCGAATGTCGAATTTAAAAAATCACTTCTTGAAGCAATGAGTGATGATCTTAATATATCCGTGGCTCTAAGCCTGATCGATGAAATGATTGCAAAATCAAACGAACTGCTTGATACTAATGCTAATGACAAAAATGTCAAAAAAGAGATAATGGCAAATATAGAATTTATAAACGAACTTCTAGGCTTTGGCTATCAAGATCCATTTAGCTATTTTCAGCTTGGGCTTAATGATGAATTGGTTGCAAAAATAAATAGCCTTATAAAACAAAGAACTGATGCAAAATCGCAGAAGAATTTTGCTTTAGCAGACAAAATAAGAGAAGAGCTAAAAGGAATGGATATAAATATAATGGATACCCCGAACGGAACAGTTTGGGAGAAAATATCTTGAAAAAACTCATAATCACATATTTGCCATATTTTAAAGAGTATAAGATAGAATTTTTTATAGCCGTTCTCGGAATGATCGCAGTTGCAGCAGGAACTGCGGGAACTGCGCATATAATTAAGCCTGTAATGGATGATATATTTATAAAAAAAGATGCTCAAATGCTTTTTATCGTACCATTTATGCTTGTTTTTGTCTTTGCTCTCAAAGGGATCGGCAGATATATTCAATCATACTATACTTCATACATCGGGCAAGATATCCTAAGAAGACTACGAGAAGAGCTACTCTCCCACATAACAAAACTTGATATGAATTTTTTTAGAAAAAATCATTCCGGCGTACTGCTATCTCGAATTACAAATGATATATCCCGCATACAAGGCATTGTATCTGAGATAATCCCTGAACTTATAAGAGATACATTTACCGTCATAGCTTTAGCAGGATATGTAATATATCAAAATCCCAAACTTGCGTTTTATTTTCTGATCATAATGCCTCTCGCTCTCTTTCCGCTCTCTAAACTATCAAAAAAAATGAGAAAATACTCAAAATTATCACAGCAAAGCGCCGGAGATATGACAAAAAGGCTTGAAGAGGTTTTTTCCAACATAGAAGTGATCAAATCAAATTCATCTCAAAAATTTGAGCTTAATAGGTTTGCCATAGACAACTTGTCGGTTTTTAAGTATATAATGAAACAGGTCAGAGTAAATAATCTAACATCCCCTATCATGGAACTACTTGGCTCCATAGCAATAGGGGTTGTGATTTTCATAGGTGGAAAAGAAGTTATTGATGGCAAAATGAGCGTTGGCGACTTCTTCTCTTTTAGCGCTGCGCTATTTATGCTGTATGATCCGATCAAAGCTCTCTCCAGACTGCACAACAAAACACAAGATGCAGTAACTGCAAATGAGAGGATCAGGGAGATACTAAACATAGAACCTGAAATAAAAGGCGGAGAAATTAAACTGGATCAAAAGATAGAAAATATCACACTAAAAGATGTTTTTTTAAAGTATGATGAAAAAGTGGCGCTTAAAAATATAAATTTATCTTTTAAAAAAGGTATGTTTTACGGTATAGTCGGAGATAGCGGCGCCGGAAAAAGCTCTTTGGTTAATCTGCTTGTCAGATTTTATGATGCCTCGGAAGGCGAACTTCTTATAAACGAACAAAATATAAAAAACTTTACTTTAAAGTCATTACATAGAAAAATAGCCTATGTTACGCAAAATATTTTTATATTTAACGACTCAATAGCCGCAAATGTTGCATATGGTGAAAAGATCGATAAGGCAAAAGTTACCCAAGCTCTAAAAAAAGCACATGCTTTTGAATTTGTAGAAAAACTTGATAACGGTATAGATACAATTTTGGCTCAAAGAGGAGCTAATCTATCTGGCGGTCAAAGACAACGAATAGCTTTAGCGCGCGCTATTTATAAAAATCCTGATGTACTTATCCTTGATGAAGCAACATCGGCACTAGATAATATAAGCGAACAAAAGATAAAAGATGCGATATTTGAACTTAAAGATCAAATGATCGTAATAGCGATCGCACACAGACTAAGCAGTATTCAAAACGCAGATGAAATCTTTTATTTTGCAAGCGGCACGGTTGAATGCAGCGGAACACATGAAGAGTTGATCAAAAATTGCAGCGGATATAAAAAACTTAGCAAGATCTCTCAAAAATAACTCTTATAAAATTTTGGATATACTACATTTATATATATTAGGAGAATTTATTGCAACTTTGTTCATATCAAACAGCTAAAAAAATATTTTTCCTCATGGATCCTGAAAATGCTCACGAAGTTGTTAATTTTGCATTAAAAGTTGTAGAAAAGCTACCTTTTTTGCAATCGTTACTATCAAAATACTATAGAGTTTCCAACCCTATACTGGCGCAAAATATATTCGGTAAAACTTTTGAAAATCCGATAGGTCTTGGAGCCGGTTTTGATAAAAACAGCGACCATATACTTGCAATAAAATCGCTCGGATTTGGATTTACTGAAGTCGGTACCGTTACACCGCTTCCTCAAGACGGCAATCCAAAACCAAGACTATTTAGACTGATAGAAGAGAGATCTATACAAAATGCTATGGGTTTTAATAATAAGGGCATGGAATATATGGCAAATATTTTATCCCATTATAAAAACTCAGACTTTCCAATCGGCGTGAATATAGGCAAAAATAAGCTTACGCCACAAGATAATGCGCTTAATGATTATGAAAAACTTATAGTAAAATTAGGAGGTTTCGGAGATTATATAGTTATAAATATATCTTCTCCAAATACACCGGGGCTTAGAGATCTGCAAAATGAAAATTTTATAACATCCCTGTTTCAAATGGCAAAAAAACTTACAACCAAACCTATTTTACTTAAAATCGCTCCGGATATGACAAATGATGAAGCGATCAATTTGTGCAAAATAGCCATAGATGCCGGAGCAGACGGTATCATAGCCACAAATACTACGATAGATTATTCTTTAACTCCTAATGCAAAAGACTTTGGCGGAATTAGCGGAGAATTGCTTAAAGTTAAAAGCAGAAACCTATTTAAAGCTATCGGAAAAGAATTTTACGGCAAAACATTGCTAATATCGGTAGGCGGAATAGATAGCGCCTCTGAAGCATATGAGAGAATAAAAAATGGAGCCTCTTTGGTGCAGATCTATAGTATGCTTATTTACGAAGGTCCCTCACTGATCAAAAATATCAACAATGGACTTATAGAGCTTTTAAAAGCAGATGGATATACACATATTTCACAAGCGATAGGTGCAAATTGCAAAAAATAAAATTTATTATATTTTTCTTTATTGGATTAACAGGAGCATTAATGGCTAATTCTTTGCCGCAACATTTTCATAAAACACTAGAAAACGGAATGCAAATCGTTGTGATTCCTCTTCATAATGAATCCGGGGTTATCACATCTGACATATATTACAAAGTAGGCAGTCAAAACGAGATCTTAGGTAAAACAGGTATGGCTCATATGCTAGAGCATTTAAGCTTCAAATCAACAAAACATTTAGCGGAAGGCGAATTTGATACTATCGTTAAAAAAGGCGGCGGTGTTAATAATGCATCTACCGGATTTGACAAAACTCACTATTATATAAAAACGGCAACCAAAAATCTTCCTAAAACATTGGAGCTTTTTAGCGAACTTATGCACAATCTGCTTTTAAAAGACGATGAATTTCAAAAAGAAAGGGATGTAGTAGCAGAAGAGAGACGCCTAAGAACAGACAATAGTCCTATGGGGTATTTGTACTTTAGACTGTTTAATACGCACTTTGTATATCATCCGTACCATTGGTTGCCGATTGGTTTTATGGAAGATATATTATCATGGAAAATTGAAGATATTAGAAAGTTTTATGAAAGTTATTATCAACCAAAAAATGCTATTTTGGTTGTAGCAGGTGATATAGAGCCGGATATTGTTTTTAGTGAAGCTCACAAATATTTTGGCAAACTTGAAAATAAAAATGAAATTCCAAATATAAAAATAGTTGAACCGAAAGTTGATGGAGCAAAAAGAGTTGAACTTAAAAAAGAGAGCAATAAGGTTGACACGCTTGCTATCGCTTATAGCATTCCAAACTTTGCCCATGAAGACCAATATGCGCTTAGTTTGATAAGCCAGATACTAAGCGGCGGTAAAAGCAGCAGATTTGAAAGTGAACTTATAGATAAAAAACGACTATTCAATGCAATAAGCGCATACAATATGGAACTTAAAGATCCCGGCATATTTATCATAATTGGTATGCTTAACAATAAAACAAAACCTGAAATTGGCGAAAAGAATATTTTGGCAATTTTAGATGAGATAAAAAAACATGGTATCACAAAAAAAGAATTAGACCGCGCAAAGATAAATATGAAAGCCGAATTTATATACTCTTTGGAAAGTTCAAGTTCGGTTGCCAATCTTTTTGGAGATTACTATGCTATGGGAGATATAAAGCCTCTATTAGAATATGAGGATAAATTAGATAAAATTACGACAGATGACATAAAAAAAGTAGCAAATCGTTATTTTGACAACGAGAGATCTACAACAGTTATACTAAGGAAAAGCAGATGAATAATTATCCGGTAGCAGGAGCTACTACAGCTCTTATAACGCCATTTAAAAATGGAAAATTGGACGAGGCAGCATATGCAAAACTCATAAAAAGACAAATAGATAACGGCATTGATGCCGTATGTCCGGTTGGCACTACGGGAGAGAGCGCAACGCTTAGCTATGATGAAGATAAAAGATGCATTCAAATAGCGGTAGAGGTATGTAAAGGGACAAATACAAAAGTTCTTGCAGGAGCAGGAAGCAATGCAACGCATGAAGCTATAGAAATAGCAAAATATGCCGAACAATGCGGAGCTGATGCTATATTTTCAGTAAGTCCATATTATAACAAACCAAATCAAGAGGGATTGTATCAACATTACAAAGCAATAGCGTCAAGCGTTAATATCCCATTTATGCTTTACAATGTTCCAGGCAGAACAGGTGTGGATATACTGCCCGATACGGTAAAAAGACTTCATGATGAGTTACCGAATATTTTTGGGATAAAAGAAGCAACAGGATCGATAGAGAGAATTATTGAGCTTAAAAGTAAATGTCCAAATCTTGCAATATTTAGCGGAGATGATGCAATAGACTTTTCCGTTATCGTAACAGGCGGAGTTGGCACAACATCAGTAACATCAAATCTTCTTCCTGATCTAAAATCAAAACTGATCCATTTGGCAATGGAAGGAAAATTTGATGAAGCAAGAACTTTGAACGAAAAGTTGCTGCCTATAAACAAAGTTCTTTTTTGTGAAAGCAATCCTATACCTATTAAAGCGGCAATGTATATAGCAGGACTTATAGATACATTGGAATATAGACTTCCGCTTGTGCCGCCAAGCTTGGAGAATATGAAAAAAATCGAAGAAACAATGAAAAACTATCAAATTGTAGGAGCAAAATAGATGTCAAATATGAAAGGCAAAACGCTAGTTATCACAGGGGCTACAAAAGGGATTGGAAAAGCCATAGCTGAAAAATTTGCGCAAAATGGGGTAAATATTGCATTTACATATAATAGTAATCTCGAAGTTGCCAATGGATTGGCTGCCGAATGGGAGAGCAGATATGGCATAAAAGCCAAAGCTTATCCTCTAAATATCTTGGAGACGGACAAATTTAAACCTCTATTTGAAGCGATAGATGCAGATTTTGACAGAGTTGATTTCTTTGTAAGCAATGCGATGATATATGGCAGGGCCGTAGTTGGCGGATATGGCAAGTTTATGCGTCTTAAGCCAAAAGGATTAAACAATATCTACACTGCGACAGTAAATGCTTTTGTAGTCGGCTCACAAGAAGCGGCAAAAAGAATGGAAAAGGTCGGTGGCGGAAGCATAGTCACAATGAGCAGTACCGGCAATCTTATATATATTGATAACTATGCAGGACATGGGACGAATAAAGCTGCGGTTGAAGCCATGAGCAGATATGCCGCTGTTGAATTGGGAGAGATGAATATACGCGTAAATGCGGTAAGTGGAGGACCAATAGACACTGACGCTCTTAAAGCATTCGTAAACTATGAAGAGGTAAAAGCTGAAACTGTAAAAAGATCAGCATTGAATCGCATAGGACGGCCTGAAGACATTGCCGGAGCTGTATATTTTCTTTGTACCGATGAGGCAAGCTGGATAACAGGACAAACGATAGTCGTTGACGGCGGAACTACTTTTAGGTAAATTATGTTCAATATTCCAAACACTCTTGCATTCATTAGACTGCTATTGGCACCTTTGATGTTTCTTCTTTTGGTAAACCGTGAAATATTTGGCAACATTCATTACAGCTGGCTTGACTATTTTGCAGCATTCATATTTGTCATAGCAAGCGCAACTGATTTTTTTGACGGATATATAGCTAGAACATTTGACCAAATTACAACTTTGGGCAAGATCATAGATCCGCTTGCTGATAAAATGCTAACTCTTGCGGGGTTTTTAGGACTTATGATACTAGACCGTGCATCTCCTTGGGCAATATATCTTATACTCACCAGAGAACTTTTTATAACAGGTCTTAGAGTATCGGTAGTATCACAAGGTATGGATATAGCGGCTTCCTTTATCGGGAAGGTAAAAACGGTCGTTCAAATGATAGCGATCGGTTTCTTGCTTATGGAATGGCCATATGCAAACTTAATTCTTTGGATAGCCGTGGCTTTAACAATATACTCAGGGTATGAATACACCAGAGACTTTTTCAAACAAACTTCAAGGACTTAAATGGGTTTATTTATTTCATTATTAGTTCTTTCTATTTTGATATTTGTTCATGAACTTGGTCATTTTACAGCCGCTAGATTCTTTGGTGTCAAAGTAGAGGTTTTTAGTATTGGTTTTGGCAAAAGATTATTTACAAAAAAATTCGGCGATACCGAGTGGAGCTTGAGTGCTATACCGCTTGGCGGATATGTAAAGATGAAAGGTCAAGATGATACAGATCCTCTAAATGTGAGTTTTGACAAAGACAGCTACACCGTAAAAAAGCCATGGCAGAAGATATTGATACTCTTTGCAGGACCGTTATCAAACTTTTTATTAGCTTTTTTTATATATATCATTATCTCTTTTATAGGCATACCGAAACTACTGCCGCAAATAGGAGATATCTCTCCTGATTCCCCGGCAAATATCAGTGGACTACACTCAAAAGATATTATTCTTTCAATAGACAATAAACCTATTGTTTTTTGGGAAGATATAGGCAAAGAGATACAAATTTCACAAAACAAAACTCTTCTATTTAAGATCAAAAGAAACAATGAATTGAAAATAATTTCTATTACTCCAAAAATTTTAACAACTAAAAATATATTTGGCGAGGATGAAAAAAGATTGATGATAGGTATAAGTCCATTAGGAACTTCAAAAACTATCCATCTTGGCTTTGGAGAATCGATAAATTATGCTTTAACGCAAACATTGCAAACATCTCTTATCATTTTTACAGGTATAGAAAAACTTATAACCGGAGTTGTTGATACAAAAGAGATAGGCGGCATTATTACTATTGTTGATACAACATCCAAAGCAAGCGATGCGGGAGTATTGGCGTTATTGTTTTTTACTGCTCTTATATCAATAAATTTGGGTGTTTTAAATCTGCTCCCCATTCCGGCGCTTGACGGCGGACATATAATGTTCAATTTATATGAAATGATAAGAGGAAAAGCGCCAAGCGAAGCGATTGTTTATAGATTGACGGTTATGGGATGGATAATATTGTTTGGTCTAATGTTTTTAGGTTTATTTAATGATATAAACAGAATTTGGGGTTAAAAATGAACAAAGAGATACTTAGAAAAAATCTTGATGATGTGATTTGGAAGATCGAAAAAGCAAGGCTTGAAGTAAATGAGCATCAAATAGTTCATATGATTGCCGTCAGTAAATACACTACTGTAGAAAATATCAAAACACTTTACTCTCTTGGCCAAAGAGCATTTGGAGAAAACCATGTTCAACAGCTTGAAGCTAGAGCAATTGAGCTTGAAAATTTACCGCTCGAATGGCATATGATAGGGACATTACAAAAAAATAAAATAAATAAACTTTTAGATATAAAGCCTTCGCTTTTTCAAGCATTGGACAGCATAGAGCTTGCGAGAGAACTGGAAAAAAAATTAATAAATAAAAATCAAACATTAAATTGTCTATTGGAGATAAATAGCTCAAATGAATCTACAAAAAGTGGAGTCTCCCCACAAAGCGCGATCGAAACATATCTGCAAATAACTGAAATTTGCCCGCATATAAAACTTCAAGGCGTTATGACCATTGGAGCGCATACTGATGATACAAAACTTATTCAAAACAGTTTTGAAACAACTTATAAAATATACGAAAAACTTCAATCAGCCGGCGCAAATATCTGTTCTATGGGAATGAGCTCTGATTTCGAACTTGCCATTAAATGCGGGTCAAATATGGTCAGAATTGGTTCTTCTTTGTTTCAAGAATAATTGAACCCTCTGAACAAACCATTCAAGCCAAGAGTTTGCCACGACGGGAACCCCGCTAGCTAACGCCTTCGAGCTGCCTGGCAAAATTGTCTATCAGGATTTATTCAGAGGATTTAATTATTATAAAATTTACCAAATAAGAGTTAAAAATCTTCTATTTTGATAGTTTTTTCTTCTTTTGTTTCCAGATCTTTCAACCATATAGTACCGCTCAATAATTCATCATCTCCGATTATGCCTATGGCTTTAGCACCTGCTTTGTCTGCTGATCTTAGATGAGCTTTTAGGCTTTTTGGCTTGTATTGAATTGTTACTTTTTGGCTCTTTAACTGCCGTCTGGCAATCTGTAAAAGCAAATTAATAGACTCTTCGTTCATGCCGCCAAGATATAAGCCTTCTCTATTTAGCTCAGGCACTGCCACAAGATCCATGATCCTTTCTATCCCCAAGGCAAAGCCGACAGCCGGCGTAGGTTTGCCGTCTAAAAACTCAACAAGCCTGTCATATCTGCCTCCACCGGCTATGGCTGATTGGCTTCCTATATTATTGCTTATAAATTCGAATGCCGTTTTATTATAATAATCAAGTCCTCTCACCAAATTTGTATCGACTTCGTAAGGAATATTTGCTTCATTTAACAATTGCCGAAGTTTATTAAAATCGTTATTGCAGCTATCGCAAAGATTGTCAATCAGCTTAGGTGATGTTTGTAAAAGCGCTTGACACTTCTCATTTTTACAGTCAAGTACTCTAATTGGATTGGTAGCTATACGACGATTGCAATCTTCACATAGATCATCTTTGATATTTTCCAAAAAAGAGACAAGTTTAGTTCTATATAGCGGCATACACTCCTTGCATCCAAGAGAATTTATCTTCAAAGCAAAGTCGATATTTAGAGCATCAAATATATCTTTTATCATAGAAATAAGCATAAAGTCCTCATACACGCTTGCCTCTTTGAAACTCTCGCATCCAAACTGATGAAATGATCTTAGGCGTCCTTTTTGAGGTCTTTCGTATCTAAACATAGAGCCATGATAATAAAAACGGTAATTAGCATCTTGACGGTCAAGCTTGTTTGAGATAAATGCTCTCACCACTCCGGCTGTACCTTCAGGTCTCATACAAACATCATTATCACCCTTATCTCTAAATTGATACATCTCTTTTCCTATTATATCACTGCTCTCACCGACAGATCGCTTAAAAAGCGCCGTCTCTTCCAGTATAGGTGTTTCGATATATTCATATCCGTAGTTTTTTGCAATATTTGATGCTGTTTGTATTATATATTGATATTTTTTACTATCATCAAAGATCAGATCTTTCATTCCTCGCAAAGGATTAATCATTTTTGCTCCCATATAAAATTTATTATTTGTCTGTTTATTATTTCAATATCATCTGTAGCATTGATTTTTATAAATGGGATCCTAAGTTTTTCAATAATCTCTGTCATAAATTGCTGCACATTTAAAAGATATTCTATGCCTCTTAGTTCGATCTTATCCATTCCTTTTTGCCCAAGTCTTTGCATAAGACTTTCTTTATCAATTACAAAAAGTATTATTTTATCAGGCAGCACACCTTGCAAAGAAAAAAGATTAAGCTCTAAAAGCTCATCAAAGCTTATATCATCATTACCTGCCATAGCGTATGCCATACCTGAAACAAATCCTCTGTCAGAAATTACGATATTGCATAAATTCGGTTTAACAATGCTTTCAAAATGCTCTGCCCTATCAGCCAAAAAAAGTAATATTTCTGCTCTACTTGAATCCGGCTGCCCGGTTAATAAAATTTCTCTTATCTGTTTACCCAAAGCCGTACCACCCGGCTCATAAGTAAAAACTGCATCCTTATAGCTTTTTTTCAGAAGTTCTATTTGAGTACTTTTGCCACAAGTATCAATCCCCTCAAATATTATATACATTAAAAACCTTGGGCTTGAATCTGTTTTAAAACTTCTGCAGGAACCAAATGGTCGATCTTTCCATGAAATTTCAAAAGTGACCTGACAACCGAAGAACTTATAAAAGCATTATCAAGACTCGGCATCAGATATACAGTTTCAATCTCTTTTTTTAATGATGAATTTGCATATCCCATTTGAAGCTCATACTCAAAATCACTGACAGCCCTCAATCCCCTTACGATAATATTTGCATCCAACTCATTGGAAAGATCGACCAAAAGTGTATTAAAGCCAACTACTTTTATTTTTGGGAAATCTACAGTTACGGCTTTGATCATGGCTATTCTTGCGTCCAAATCAAAGATCGGTTTTTTTTCATAGCTGGCAGCAACTGCTACTATGATCTCATCAAATATTTTACAAGCTCTTTTGATAATATCAAGATGACCGTTGGTGATAGGATCAAAAGTACCGGGATATATCGCTCTTTTTATCTTATTTGTCATTGTTGCACCATCTTTTATAAATATCATTTTCAATTCCGAGTGCATCATACCATTTACCTACTAAAAACATTTCCATATCTTCAATAGTTTTTATGTCAGAATAGTATGCTATTACCGGCGGCGAAATAATTACGCCCATAGATGAGAGTTTATGCATATTTTCTAATGCAATAGTAGAAAATGGCATTTCTCTTGGAGCTAAAAGAAGCGTTTTTCTCTCTTTTAAAGCAACCGAAGCTATTCTAGTTGGCAGATTATCTGCTATTCCGCATGCTATTTTTGCCAATGTATTCATGCTGCATGGTAATATAATAGTTTTATCTATACCGAACGAGCCTGATGATATTGATGAAGCGATATTTTCATCATTATGAAAAAAAATCTTTTTATTTTCGTATATTGAAACAATAGCTGAGTTTTTTGAAGCTACCACATGAAGCTCTATTGTATCCGGTAAATGTTCAATAAATCTGTTCGCAAGACCAACACCGCTTGCGCCTGTAACAGCTAGAGCTAATTTCATAAAAATTCCAAAAATAAAAATTGATAGTAATTATACAGAAAAGTAGATTTTTTTTCAAAGAGGGTTACTCTTTGAAAGTAGATAATTTTATGATACTTTTATCTTTTGACACCTATCGCAAATGCCGTAAATGTTAAGTTCTTGATGAGAATAAAAAAAGTTTTTGCTTAATAAGGCTTTTTGCATCTTATCAGCATCCACAAGATCTATTACTTCGTCTTGTATCTCTCCACAATGCGAACAGATAAGATGAACATGATCATCTTTTTTGATCTCAAACTTCGCTTTTCTCCCGACCAAAGGAACCTCTACTAAAACGCCGCTTTGTGTCATTATGAGAATATTTTTATAAACTGTTGCCAAAGATATAGATGGATATGTCTTTACAACTTCAGCATAAATCTCATCTACATCTTTATGCCCGCACATACCAATGACCTCCAGTATATGCATTCTTTGAAAAGTTGCCTTAAGACCATTTTCTTTTAAAATAGTCATATAATCATTCATTCAATATTCTTTGCAATATTTACAGGTTTTATAGAGCCTCACCATTTTTTGCCAAATACTCAGCAACACCTTCTGTTGTCGGCTTCATGCCCTCATCTCCTTTTTGCCAACCGGCAGGGCATACTTCACCATGCTCATTTGTAAACAGCATCGCATCAACCATTCTTATCATCTCGTCTATATTTCTGCCGAGCGGTAGGTCATTTATCACAGCATGTCTAACAGTTCCGTCACTATCTAGTAAGAATGAGCCTCTAAGAGCAACACTATCGCCAAACAATACATCGAAATCTCTACTGATTTGTTTAGTTATGTCAGCAACAAGGGGATATTTGATTTTGCCTATACCGCCTTTATTTACCGGAGTTTCTCTCCATGCAAAGTGAGAAAATTGACTGTCAACAGAAACACCTATTACATTTATGCCTCTGCTTGTAAACTCATCTATTCTATGGGAAAATGCGATTATTTCACTTGGGCAAACGAAAGTAAAGTCAAGTGGATAGAAAAATACTACTGCACCTTTTTCTCCTATATTTTTATATAGATTAAAATCATTAACAATTGAACCATCAGCCAAAACAGCTGTTGCTGTAAAATCCGGAGCTTTTTTTGTAACTAACATTTTATTTCCTTTATAATAATTTTTATTAGCAAGTAAAGTATATCATAAAAAAAATAAAAATAAGATTAAATTTATCGAAAAAAAATAATCCAATAAGGTATAATTACAAAATGTATAATAAATTAAAAGGCATATATGCCATTACTGACAATATCTTAACCCCTAATGATACAATTTTAACGCAAGTAGAGCAAGCCTTGGAGGGTGGAGCAAAGATAATACAACTCAGAGACAAGCAAAATAGTGATGAACAAATAGAGAAGTTCTCTATAATGCTTCAAGAGCTATGCAATAAATATAATGCATTATTTGTTTTAAATGATAGAGTTGATATTGCCATAAAACTAAATTTAGACGGACTGCATATCGGCAAAGATGATTATGAAGACCTTGGCAAGATAAGAGAAAAGTTTAAAGGTATTATTGGGGTTTCTTGCTATGGAAATCTTGATAGCGCTGCAAAAGCGCAAAAATTAGGTGCAGATTATGTAGCATTTGGAGCTTGTTTTTCCTCTCCTACTAAACCGAATGCGCCTACTATTAATTTAAATATTATAAAACAAGCAAAAGAAATTTTGGATATTCCGGTTTGCGTAATTGGTGGCATCAATAGAAGCAATATAGATACTATAATGACTTACAAACCTGATATGGTAGCAATTATCAGCGATATATGGAATGCTGATGATATAAAAGAAAGAGCAAAGTTTTTTAGTAATCTATTAAAGTAATTAATTAAATTCCAAAAGTCCGAATTTTCTTATCAACTTATCATCATACTCCACCAAACCATCAACTTTTAATTTTTCAAGCACCTCTTTTGTACATAGTGTATCATCAGGCCATTTGCGATAAAATCCATCAACTTCGCTTTTATTGGTAGCGTCTATAGTTATAAACGGATCCAATACAATATCCCGACCGGCATCAATATTGTTCACTACCCTCCAAACAAGCATATATGGATATTTGAGGTCGTTATTTTTATGATCTATGACAACTAAAATAGCTATATGTTTTGATAGAGGCTCCAATTTATCAAATAGTTTTTTCATTGAATCTTTTTTATTTACAGATATAACACATATCGGATTTGCACTATCTGTATAAAACTGTTTTAAATCTACGATTTGGCTATCAAAAACTTTTGCTTTTTCAAGCAAATCTTCGTCACTAAGAATATCTATTTTTTTCTCAACTTTCTCACCTGTCGCGTCAATACCAAGCTTTCCGCCAACGAACTGCTCATTTGACGAGTGATCTAAATGATCTACTATTCCTTTGGATATAAATATTTTCTTTTTATCCACCCTGTCTAGTATATATTTTGTGATCTCTTTATATGAATTTAGATCAGGTGCATTTTCATCAACAAATATAGCATGCTTAACAAAGCTCATCTGCCCTACTCCCCAAAAAGCGTGCATAAACTGCATTGCATGACCTTTATAGAGAGTTTTCATCTTAGATATTATAAGATTGTGAAATACTCCGTTTTCAGGCATATGATAATCTATTAAGTCAGGAGCCATAGGTTTTAGCAAAGGCAAAAATATCCTTTCTGTTCCCCATCCCATATATTTATCCTCAAGCGGCGGTTTACCAACAACCGTTGCATGGAAAACTGCTTTTTTTTTCATTGTAATTGCCGTAACTTCAACCACAGGGAACTCTTCAGGCAGTGTATAATATCCTGTATGGTCTCCGAAAGGACCTTCAACTTTTCTTATGCTTGGATCCACAAAACCCTCTATGACAATATCTACATCTCTTGGCACATAAATATCATTTGTTATTGATTTTACAAGTTTTGCATTTTCACCGCGTATCAAACCATAAAGCATAAGCTCGAACATGCCGTGAGGCATAGGAGCCTGTCCGCACCAAATATAAAGCGGATCTCCGCCTATTGCAATAGAAACCGGCATTTTTTTACCCGCCTTGGCATAATCATTAAAAAAATGAGCGCCGTCTTTATGTATTTGCCAATGCATACCTAGGCTTTTTTTATCATATTGCTGTAAACGATACATGCCTAAATTTTGAATATTTCCGTCTAGGCTTTTTGTATAAGTTTGTCCCATAGTGATAAATCTGCCGCCGTCAAGTTCCCATGTTTTAAGAATCGGCAGCTTATCTAGGTCAATATCATTACCTTTTAATACTATCTCTTGACACTCGCCTTTTGTTTTTGTTCTTTTTGGAAATACGCTTTTAAGCTTCCAAAGTTTTGGCAGCATTTTAATTTTTTCAATAATACCTTTTGGCGGTTTCATTTTGAGCAGCCATTCGATATCTTTTGCGATAATATCAGGATGGTTTCCAAATATCTCTTTTGTTAAATCTTTATTTGCAAAAAGATTCATAAAAACCGGCATATCATACTTGATGCCAACTCTTTTTGAAATAGGATTTGTAAAAAGAAGAGGTTTTGAATTTTCTTTTTTTGTCTCAAGATAAGCGATATGCGGAATTTCAAGCTCGACATCAAGTTCATTGTCAATGACTTTGATACCGCCATTTTCTCTGTACCATTCTATCACATCTCTCATTTTATATCCTTATAGTCTTTGAGGCATCTCATCCTTGAATGCTAATTTTTCAGCATTCTCCAGTATCTCTTTTGCGCCTGATTCTATCATGGCTTTAGCCAATTCAAATCCTAGATTTTGACACATCTTCTTATCTGCTTCGATGGATTTTTTTAATATATGTGTTCCGTCAGGATACCCTATCATTGCTTTAATGCTCACAATATCATCATCCATCTTAGCATTAACAGCCACCGGTGCAGAACATCCTGCGCCGATTTGAGCCACAAAATCCCTCTCTAGTTTGGTACACAAAGAACTATACTCGTCATTTAGGCTCATAGCTATCTCGTGCAAAAATGGATTATTATCAATTATCTCAATACCAAGCGAAGCCTGACCCATAGGCGGTAGCATAAATGTTAGCTTCTCTACATATGGGATATCTTTGAGCAGATCAAGTCTATGAAGCCCGATAAATGCTAAAATAATAGCATCATATTCGCCATCTTTTAGTTTTCTAAGTCTTGTGTTTACATTACCTCGTAAATCTTTTACCTTTAAGTCAGGTCTTTGAGCTAGAAGCTGCATTCTGCGTCTCAGGCTTGTTGTCCCTACTACTGCGCCATGTGGCAACTCATCAAGTGATGCATATTTATGAGACAATAGCACATCACTTTGATCTTGCCTCTGTGTAATAGCAACCAAAGAGAGACCATCAGGGATATATGTGGGTACATCTTTTAGTGAATGCACTGCCATATGCGCTTTGCCTTCTAGCATCGCATCTTCGAGTTCTTTTGTAAAATGACCTTTGCCGCCAATGAGTGCCAATGGACGATCAAGTATCTTATCGCCGTTGCTTGTTATTTTATTCAACTCTACTTTTAAGTTTGGATATAAACTTTCTATTTTCTCTTTTATATGATATGCTTGCCAAAGCGCCAATGCACTTTCTCTTGTTGCTATGACTATTTTTTCCACACTTATTTCTTTGTAATTAAATCTTTATAGCCCTCTCTGAGCTTATCTATTTTACCGTCAATATATATTGTCGGCGTTCCTGTAACCATTGTTTTGTTTGCTATATCTTTATCATTTTTCAAAGCATCAATTATATCTTTTGTATTAATTTGAGCAGCCGTTACACTAAATCCAACTTGCTTTTTAACTTCATTAATGATAGCTGTTTCATCGCTTAAGGCCGGGTCTATCTGCAAAGCATATATTTTTTCCAGCATATCCATTTTGCCGCTCTTCTGTGCAAATTCCATTATTTTCGTAAGTGTTACAGAAACCGGATGGATCTGCTCTAATGGCAAATGATAATAATATACGCTTAAAATATCAGGATTTTCTCTAGCGCTTTTAAGCAGATCCGGAACCACTTCTTGACAAAACGGGCATTGCGGATCACTAAATACCAGTATTTTATGTTTAGCATCGCTATTACCGGCAACCAAATGTTCTTTATTGTACAATTCATCTTTAATGGTAGGCTTTATCTCATCTCTTAAATTTAAATTTTTATCCAGATCGAACACTAATGGCGTAATAACATTGTCTCTGACAAAAAATGTCTCAGGCGCAGTTATCATCTGATTATTGTATTGCAATTTCATATTTACAAACAATACAACCCAGCCCGGAAGTTCATCGACTTTTTTCTGCTCTACGATCTCGACACCGAGAAGTTTTACCTCTCTATTTTTTACAACATTTGTTTCTATGAATTTCATCAACTTTGCATTGTCGATCGAAACTTCTGATTTTGAACTACATCCTCCTATAGATATCGTCAATATCGATATAACTGCTATTATCAACAATTTCCGCATCAATAACATCTTCTTCTCCTTTAAAATTATATTCATTTTTATTTTTTGATATTTTACCGTTTAATTGTAAATATAAAACAAATAAAATAAGCACTGCTCCCATAAAATCACTTAAAATGCCGGGAATTATAAACAAAATAGCACTTAAGGCATATAAAATATTTTGTTTTACAATACCTCTAAGATCAAATTGCGAAAAGAAAGAGGTTTTCATTGAAGCGGCTAAAAAAAACTGTGAACGCTTAAGCATAAATATACCCAAGAACATCATAAAAACAATAAAAAAACTAATTGCTACAGGGGGAAAATTGGCATAAAAATACGAAGTTACCAAAATTTCACATATTAAATATGCAACAAAAAGCAAAAAAGCATATCTAAACAATATCTGCTACCATTTCTATGATATTTGAAATATTAACCTCTCTTGCAACTTGCCCATCTCTGCTTATAAGTTCAACTATGCCTTCTTCAACTTTTTTTCCAATAATAACAGCATAAGGAATACCTATAAGCTCATAATCTTTCATTTTAAAACCAAATCTCTCATTTCTATCATCAATTAAAGCATTTATATTTTTTTCTTTTAGCCCATTGTATATTTTAAAAGCTATTTCGCTTTGCTTTTCATCTTTTATATTAGATACTATAACACAAATATCAAATGGGCTGCTCTCTTTTGTCCAAATGCATCCCTTTTCATCATGGTGCTGTTCGATAATTGCAGCAAGAAGTCTGCTTACTCCTATGCCATATGTTCCCATAACAAAAGGTTTACTCTTGCCATTCTCATCTAAAAATTCTGCCCTTAAAGGCTCTGAGTATCTAGTTCCCAGTTGAAATATATGACCAACTTCTATCCCTTTTGTATAGTAAAGGGATCCGCCGCAATGAATACATTTATCACCCTCTTTGACAGATATAATATCATCAATTATTGTATCTTTGTCTAACTTTAGATCTACGCCGACATAATGATAATCTTTTTCATTTGCCCCGCAAATCATATTTGTTGCGCTATTTAATGAATTATCAAAAACGGTTTTTATATTATTTGGCAAATTAAGCGGTCCTAAAAAACCTGCTTCTAATCCGATTTGCTCCAACTCATCACTATTTATATCTATCAAATCATTAGCATTTAAACTATTTAATGCTTTTGTCTCCTGTAACTCATCTGAGCCTCTTAGAAAAAATAGGACAATCTCTTCCTTGCCTTCATCATATAAAGCTTTTTTTGCCACTGTTTTTATTATATAATACGGATTGACTTTAAAAAAGCTACTAAGCTCATCTATTGTTTTTATATTTGGAGTGCTGAATTTTGCAAAAGCGGCTACAGGAGGTTCATCTTTGCATACATAAGGCATTGATTTTGCCGCTTCAATATTTGCACCATATTTACAGTTTTTACACACCACGATAGTATCCTCGCCGCTATCAGCTAAAACCATAAACTCTTTACTTCCGGTTCCGCCTATTGCGCCGCTATCGGCCTCAACCACACGAAAATCAAGCCCAAGCCTTGTAAAAATACGCTTATAAGTCTCTTCCATAAGAGCAAATTCCCGTTTCATATCTTCTTCATTAGCATGAAAACTGTAACCGTCTTTCATTAGAAACTCACGCCCTCGCATAAGCCCAAAACGCGGTCTTATCTCATCACGGAATTTTAAATTTATCTGGTACAAATTTAGCGGTAGCTGCTTATAACTTTTAACTGTCTGTTTAACAAGATTTACCATCATCTCTTCATGGGTAGGCCCCAAAACAAAGTCATTCTCTTTTCTGTCTTTAAATCTAAGCAGCTCTTTGCCATATTTTTCAAACCTTCCGCTCTCAACCCATAAAGATGCCGGAGTGACAAAGCCAAGACTCACCTCTTGCGCCCCCGCATTATCAAGTTCCTCTTTTACAACATTTTTAACACGATCTAATACCATTTTTCCCAAAGGCAAAAAGTTATACAATCCGCTGCCGACTCCTTGAATAAATCCTCCGCGAATCAAATATATATGCGAAGGGAGCGTGGCATCATTTGGCGCTTCTTTTAATGTTGGTATAAGTAGATTTGAAAATTTCACGACTCTTTTCCTTTGTAATGGTGATGTACAATATCTTTATGTTCTTTATTGTTATTTTTATCTTCTATTTCTATATCAAATATATAGCCCATGGATTCAATATGGGAAATTCCGTCTTTTTCGTGTGAATTGAGTCTCATTTTTTTTGTTGGCTGATGCAAAAACAGATCAAACATCTGTCTTGCCATTTTTTCTATATTTTCTATATTTTCATTTGGTATAAAGCCTTTTTTAACTGCCCTTCTAAGCTCTTTTGTTATTGCTTCATCTGCTTTAAGTCGAATACCTTTTATGATAGGCTCGATCGATAAAGATTGTAAAAGTCTATAAAAATCCTTGGTATATCGCGATACTATTTCACTAGCCATTAAAGCCTGTTCTTGTCTAAGCGCATGGTTAGCACTTGAAATATTTTGCAAGTCATCGATCCTATATATTGTAATTTTATCATCTTCAATATCATCTATGTCTCTAGGAATTGCTATGTCAAACCAGAGTCTTCTAAAGTCGCACTCATCGATCATTTCATTTGTAATAATAGGAGATGGGGATGATGTAGCGGTAAAAAGAAGTCTATATCTATTTATATATTTTTCTATATTTTCGACTGAATCATATTTTACATTTTCACCTAATGAGGTTGAAAGACTTTTAAGTTTTTCTGTATCTCTACTAAGCATCACAACATCACAACCTACTCTCAACAGATGTTTTGCTGTCAATACGCCCATTTCACCTGCGCCGACAACTATGCCCGTCATGCCCGCCATCGTATCTTGCAATATCTCTTTGGCTTGAGATACTGCAACTGAAGCTATTGATATGGGATTTGATGAAATTTGAGTTTCATTCCTAACTTCAGCAGCACACTTGATGGCATGAGAAAGTAATCTGTTTAATTTTTTTCCGGCAGTCCCATTTTTATATGAAAACTTAAATGCTTCTTTTACTTGACCCGTGATCTGAGATTCCCCGATAACTAATGATTCAAGCGAAGAAACTACGCTAAACATATGACCGACAGCATCTTCGTTATCATACCTCTCTAAACTCTCTTTTAACTTATGAAAGTTTATAGAGCTATACTCGCTCATAATACCAAGTATTGTGTGATAAGTAGAAAAATTATCTTTATTTGCTGTGATAATTTCTGTACGATTACAGGTATTAACAACGAACGCTTCATCAATAAAGTCAAAACTTACCAAGCGACTTAAAAAATTTCTATGATCATCCTCGCATTTAAAAGCAAGTTTTTCTCTATCAGCCAATTCACAATTTTTGTAGTTAAAACTTATTATTTGATAATACATTAAAAATTCCTATCGATCATCTCTTTGGCAATTGCAATAAGCTTTGGTTCGTTTTCATACGACATCAATGATACAGCTTCATCAATTAGCAGTTTTGCATCCATATAGCATTTTGACAAGATGCCGTTTTTTTCCATCTCTTCAAGTATCCAGTCGGTTTGACTATCTAAGAGTGTTTTTTTGTGGAGTGATCTTAATTTTATTTTTTTCTCATGATCTAGAGCATTGTACAAATATATATACGGCAAAGTTGTTTTACCTTCGCTAAAATCATGGAGTGCCGGCTTGCCTAGAACTTCACTGCTTGATGTAATATCAAGCAAATCATCGATCATTTGAAATGCAAGTCCAAGATTTCTGCCATATAGCTTATAGTTTTGGGCTGATTTTCCACAAAGTAATGCGGCACTCCATGCACTTGCTTCAATGAGAGATGCCGTTTTGCCATAGATCATATCTAAATACTTATCTTTATTTGGATTGAACTCTTTTGACATTTCAACATCATAAAGCTCGCCAATGCTCAGTTTTGTAACAGAGTTCGATACTATCCGGGCTATTTTATTATCAAGCATAGCAAGCTCACTAAATCCTTTTGAATATAAAATATCGCCTAGCATTATAGATATCTTATTGCCATAAACAGCATTGATAGAAGGTTTACTCCGCCTAAGCATAGCATCGTCTATAACATCATCATGAAGTAAGCTTGCGGCATGGATAAGCTCAACGATCGAAGCAAGCTTTATTGCCTCATTCGTTTCACCTGCAATATAAAGTATCAACTTTGCTCTAAGTCTTTTTCCATGTGGCAATTTTCTGTACAATTCTGCTACAAAGGGTTGTTCCAGTGAGCATATATATTGCTCCAATCTTCTCTCAACTGCTTCGATCAAATTAATCCTTATCGCTTTTAGTCTATTCACACTGTGTTACAATATTGCCGGTCAGCTCCAAAAACAAGCTGTTGACCCTATTCTTTAAATCATCTTCACTTATGGCTCTCATTGCACTTAGCGTTCTTTCAAGCTCTTCTTCTAAACCTTTGTCTTCTATAATTTTCTCTGCTACTGCAAGTCTTTCTAAAAATTTCTCAAATTCCATCTCTACGATATTTTGATTTGCGTGCTTTGCTATAGAAAAATAATTATCCCTTGGCGTGCTAACCAAAAAATCATCATCATCGTTAAAAATATTCATTTCCCATCCTTGCTATTAGTTATCCGGTTTTATGAGTACATCGGACTCTAGTGAACTTTTTATTATAACATCTGAAACTTGAGTTTTAAATTTTAAAGCTTCAATATCTTGTTTCAACATATCATTTTCAGCTCTCAATACACTTAGATCCTGCCGCAAATCATTGACAATTTTACTATCATAGTAAATTCTACTTGCTAAAAATATTTTCAACCATGCCAAAATGGTTAAAAATACCAAAAAGATCAATAATTTATGCAGTTTAATTCCAAAAAACAAATCATTATTTTTATTCACTAAAAGCCCTACATACTATACATTATTGAAGCAAAAACTCCTTAGCTTTGCACTTCTTGATCTTGGATTATACTTCAATTCTTCTAAATTTGCGGTTATTGGTTTTTTATTTAGCAACTTGCCCATTGAGTGATTATTCCCGCAGGTGCATCTAAAAGCCATTTCATCACATATACAATTTTTTGCCCATTTTGTAAACCTATTTTTTACAAGCCTGTCTTCTAGCGAATGAAATGTTATCAAAGTCACGATCTCGCCGCTATAATGCTTTTTCTCGATAGAATCAAGCAAACTTTCTATCTGTGAAAGTTCTCCGTTTACCTCTATTCTTATTGCCTGAAAAGCCAATGTCGAAGGATTTATTTTGCCATGTCTGTGAACAACTTTTGAAATGATATTGCTTAATTCAAATGCGCTTGTAATGGGCTTTATTGACCTTTTTTCGACAATAGCATTTGTCAACTCTCTATATTCTCTTATTTCTCCATAGTTTTTAAAGATGTATTCGAGTTTTTCACTGCTATAACTGTTTACAACATCATAAGCACTCAAAGAGGCATCTTTATCCATTCTCATATCAAGAACCCCGCTCTTAAAAGAAAAACCGCGCTCAACCTTATCAAGCTGCAACGAAGAAACTCCAAAATCAGCCAATACTCCGACTATCGGCTCTTCTTTTAGTGCAGGAAAAATATCAGCAAAAGTGCCTTTATATATTGTGCTTCTGTCTTGAAAATCTTTAAGTTTTTCTTTTGAAAAATTTATAGCCTCTATATCCCTATCGATACCTATATGTTTAATGTGCAAAAACTTCTTTAACATCTCACTGCTATGGCCTGCATATCCGAGTGTACAATCAACAAAATATCCGCTTTTGATATCTTTAAAAATATTGACAACTTCATTCAACAAAACAGGCAAATGTGGACTCTTATTCAAAGCGCAACCTTATTATTTGATTTGATTTTAAAATTTTATTACGCAATTATATTAAATTAAATATGAATTGTATTAGTTATTTTGATATAATACCAAAAGCCTAGAATTGTCAAGAGAGAAACATGGATCAAATAAAGAGAAGATTGGAAATTATAAAAATTGCAATTTTCATGTCTGACGACGAGACTATAAGACTACAGCTTTTAAAGCTTGAATACTTTCAAGAAAATGAACAGTTGGATAAAATTATTGATCTATTAAAACATAAAAACTATGGTCAGGCGCAAGTTTTAATTTCAGAATATCTAAATGATCAGGCTGATTCAAACAAAGAAAATAAAAAAGAATATGATACACAAAGAAAAAAAGATGACAAAAAATCGATCATAGAAGAATTTGGATTACTAAAATCAAATGATGCGATCGGCAAATATGCGCCCGATTCAAGCACTCAAAACAGTAAAGAAAAAAAAAGAAAAGAGAGTGCTGTATCTTATGTTACAAACTACAAAGAGTTTGAGCTAAGCAGTGAAGAAATAGAAAAAATACCGACAAAAAAACAAACTATACAAGAAATGCCGGCAAAAACCAAAAATGCTCCCAAAATTCAAGAAGAGATTCAAAAAAACAATGAAACACAAAAAAGAGATCTAGAAATGTTAATTGATATAGATATAGAAACGA
>DYLZ01000005.1 GCA_020721775.1 Sulfurovum sp. | reverse complement strand
TTGGAGGCATCATCATCAAGTTTAGAGTTGATTAAATCATTAATTTGTTTTTCAACTTCATCTTTTTCTTGACATAAAAGCTCTAATATACTAATATTAGTCTTGATCATTAAAGCTCTTGATTCATAAGCTCGACCTGTATAGATGGAAGATTTGGCAAGTTCGATTAACCGCTTAGCCTTTTCATCGCCAAAGTTATTACCTTTAATATGGCGAAACAGCTTGGTTAGCTTTTTAGGCGTAGCTTTTTGAATATCCAATGCTGTTGGATAGGCTTTAATGATCGCCAATGCCGTTTTTGTAAAGATATTTGGAAAAACAGTGGCAATCTCAGGATTTACTGTAGCCATAACAGTTGATATCTCTCTTTTAACCGTTTTTATCTTATCATCCAATGATTTTTTGAGCCTGTTTAAAACTTTTAAATTGTGATAATCTTCATTACTGATGTAGCTTGATCTATATTTGCCGGTAGCTAAAAGCTCGGCTATAACATAAGCATCAATAGAATCATTCTTAATCTTTTTAATGGTAGAGAAGTCTCTATACTTTGCAGTTTGGTATGAATTGAGTAAAACTACTTTGTAATTCTCATCACTCATATAACTATAAAAGTTCTCGCTAAATGCCCCGGTTGATTCTATGCCAATGATAAAATCATTACTATCCGAAGAGAGTTCAGCTAATTGCTTAAGAAGTTTTCTAAGACCCGAAATATCACTATAAATCCAGAATGGTTTACAGGCAATTTCACCTAAGGTATCTAAAATACAAACGAAGTGTTTATCTTTAGCAATGTCAACTCCAACATAATACATAATTTCCTCCAAGGTTTGTGATAGTTTAAAATCTCATAGCTTCGTTATATAAAAGGTAGAAGTTTTTAATCTCTCCTTAGCATCCTATAGATGATTTAATAAAGCTAACACAAGACGTTTTATATGTAGGTATCTTCATCCTAAAAGGAAAAAACTTGTTTATTATTAGCTTTTGTGAGAGCTATGAGTTTTATAGAACCTCAATCAATATTTTAAACTTTGATTGATAAATATATTATACGAAGGATAAAAGTGAAGATCCCGTTCTCATACCTCAAATACAACTATATAACAGATAATACAAAAGAGATAGATGACGAGACTCTTCTTTTGCAAACAAATCAAAATAGTAAATATATGACTGGGATAGAGAGTGAGAGTATCACACCCGATAAACTTATAGAGATATGGGATCTCAATGATCTTAAAGTTGTAGGCGTAACAGGAACTAATGGCAAAACGACTGTGAGTGGAGCTATCTATTCCATTTTGCTTGATCTTGGAGAAAAAGTCGCGCTGCAGGGAACTAGAGGATTTTTTGCAAACGAAGAGAGACTGAAAGAGAGATCAATGACAACGCCATCTGTCTTTGAAACAATATATCATATGAAACAGGCATATGATATGGGCTGTAGATATTTTATCATGGAAGTAAGCTCACATGCAATCGAGCAAAAAAGAATAGAAGGCATAGAATTTGCATTGAAAATTCATACAAATGTTACCGCAGATCATCTTGACTATCATAAAACGATAGAAGAGTATAGAAGGGTAAAAAGTCTGTTTTTTGCAGATGGATCTATGAAGTTGCTAAATAAAGACGATCTTGCGCATTTGACATATAATCCTATCAATGCTTATAGTTACGGGGTTGATAATCCTGCAACATTTAAAGTTCAGGCATTTTCACTCCAAAATGGGATTACGGCTTATATAAAATATTTAGAAAAAGAAGCAACATTCCACTCGCATATGGTAGGATTATTTAATCTTTACAATTTAATGGCAGCAATCGGAGCCGTAGCGCTTTTGACAAATAAACCATTACAGCAGATATGTGATGTGGTCGAGGATTTTGGCGGAGTTGCCGGAAGAATGGAAGTAGTAAGCCGCGATCCTTTGGTTATCGTGGATTTCGCCCATACTGATGACGGGATCCTTCAAGTGCTTCAAAGCATGAAAGACAAAAAGCTTTCAGTGGTATTTGGAGCAGGCGGAAACAGAGATAAGCTTAAGCGTCCTCGCATGGGTGCGGTCGTAGGCCGATTTGCAAATAAGATATATGTAACAAGCGATAATCCGAGGGATGAGGAGCCTGAAGCTATCATTAGCGAAATTATGGCAGGGCTTGAGGGTAAAGATAATGTTAATGTGATCATTGAGAGAAAAGAGGCAATACAAAGAGCAATAGACGAGCTTGGCGCAGGAGAAGCGCTATTGATACTGGGTAAAGGCGACGAGGATTATCAAGAGATAAAAGGCGTAAAGCACCATTTCGATGACAGGGAAGTTGTTAGAGAGTATTTAAATAATCGGTAGTGAGCAGCTATTGGTGATTGGCGCGTAGGATGGGTTTGCCAATCCACTTTTTAAACAATTTATCGCGAATTTAAGAAACATTAAAAAAACTTTGGTATTATTAGGATAAAATTACTCTTATTCAAGGAAAAACAATGAACTATTCAGTACCACAACCGGCATTTTACATTTTCAAGTGCCAGCAAAGCGCGCCTGCCGGTATGCCAAAGCCAAGCTGTGTAAGTCAAGCAAGCGCAGAGTCTCAACAGCTTTTTATGTATATGGCGCAAAGTCTTATGCAAAAAGGCATCATTTCAACAGTCCAGCCGATACAAACAGGCTGTTTGAACAGATGTCAGCTTGGACCTGTCATGCTTGTTGAGCCGGGGCATACAATGTATGTAAATCTAAATAAAGAAAAGATAGATAGGATCATAGAAGAGCATATTATAGGCGGCAATGTAGTTGAAGAGTATGTGATCCCGACAGAGATGTGGGGTGAGCCGATAGAGCCTAAAACTCTTGTTCAACATTAAAATCACAATTTTTTAGTATAATTACGATAAATCTTAATATTAGAGGAAAAAGCATTGACTATAACTATGCTTCAAAGCAAAATCCATCGTGCCACTGTTACGGATGCTAATCTTAACTATGTCGGTTCCATTACAGTAGATGCCAATCTGCTTGATGCTGCCGGTATGCTTATAGGGCAAAAAGTTGATATAGTAAATATCAATAATGGCGAGAGATTTTCTACATACATCATAGCAGGTGAAGCAGGAAAAGGGGATATTTGCCTTAACGGTGCAGCTGCTAGAAAAGTTCATGTGGGAGATAAGATCATCATCATAGCATATGCCCAGATGGATCACAAAGAAGCTTCTACTTATAAACCAAAATTGGTTATATTAGAAGATGACAATACTATAGCGCAACTTCTTGAGGGGCTTGAATAATAACTGTGGAGTAAAAATTATATCTTTTTTACATCTACAAGATAATCAAATTCTCTTGATTTTGCTAACTCTTTTATTTTTCTTGAAATTTGTGAATTTTTGCTCTCATTTTTAAATATCTTTTTTAGTATAGTTTTTAATTTCATGTGTTTCCTTTTTTTAATTTTGCTTAGATAATATCTAAGCAAAGTAACTATAAATAAAAATTGTTACAATACGATTACGATAAAGGATAAAATGTGAGCAGCTTCTCAAATGCAATAGATAGAGACTCTATAGCAGAATTAAAAAAACTCCTTGCTGAAGGTGAAGATATAAATCAAACACTTGTCATAGGTGAAGAGTATGATCTAGATAGCCCGAATGAGGTAAGCGTTTTAAACTATGCAGTCCGAAAAGGTGCAAGTTTAGAACTCATTAAGTTCTTAGTAGAAAACGGCGCAGATATATTTGCCATAGACAGGGAAGGCGTGGGGATTATGGATATTGCTATCAAATTTAAAAGATACGACATAGTTCAATTTTGCATTGACAGCGGTATAGACCCAAATACTACTAAACGCAAAAGCGGTATACTTCCTATTATGCTTGCCGGCTGTTTTAATGATATTGATATGATCAAGCTTCTTCTTAAAAACGGAGCCAAGCCGGACGGAAAAGATAAAAGTGGTATGAGCGCAATTGAGTATGCGGTAAAAATGGGGCAAAAAAGCGTAGTAAAATTTTTAGAAGAGTTAGAAAACGAGGAAATAAATGAAGAGTGAAAAAACACTCCACTTGGTAAGTCTGGGATGTGCCAAAAATTTAGTTGACAGCGAAGTGATGCTTGGTCGTTTGAGTGACTATAAAATAGTTGACGATCCAAAAGGCGCAGATGTCATCATTGTCAATACCTGTGGGTTTATAGATGCCGCAAAAGAAGAGTCTATAAATACTATACTAAACCTTCATGAAGCAAGAAAAGAAGACTCTTTGCTTGTTATGAGCGGGTGTTTGAGCGAGAGATATAAAGATGAATTGCAAAAAGAGCTAAAAGAAGTTGACATATTTACAGGTGTAGGCGATTATGACAAGATAGATGAGTTGATAGAGCTTAAAAAAAGTAATTATTCTAGTGAAGTATTTTTAGCTGACGATACAAACGAGAGAGTGATCACAGGCTCAAACTATCACGCATATATCAAAATAGCAGAAGGATGCAACCAAGCCTGTTCTTTTTGCGCAATTCCGCATTTCAAAGGCAAGCTTCACTCAAGAACACTAAGTTCGATAGTAAAAGAGATTCAATCGCTTGTTAAAAAAGGTTTTTGGGACTTTAGTTTTATATCTCAAGATAGCTCAAGCTATGGCAGAGACATGGGGCTAAAAGACGGACTTGTTGAGCTGATAAATACCGTTGAAAAAATAGAAGGCGTAAAGAGCGCAAGGATACTATACCTATATCCAAGCACTACAACTTTTGAGCTTATAGACAAAATTGCCGAGTCAAAAGTTTTTCAAACCTACTATGATATGCCTATCCAGCATTGCGATGATGATATGTTGCGTACTATGAAAAGAGGTTTTGGAGAGGTTAAAACAAAAGAACTTTTAAAGTATATGAAGAGCAAAGAGGACGCATTTATAAGAACTACATTTATAGTAGGACATCCAGGGGAGAGCGAAGAGAGCTTTAAAGAGCTTTGCGAGTTTACAAAAGAGTTTGGATTTGACAGGGCAAATGTGTTTAGTTACTCTAACGAAGAAGAGACAAGCGCATTTGATATGGAACAGATCCCACAAAAAATTATTGATAAAAGAGCAAAAATCTTGGGAGATATAGTAAATGAAACAACATTGACATCACTGTCAAAAATGGTTGGCAAAGATATTGATATTGTGATTGACAATGTGAGCGAGGAACATGAGTATTTACTAAGTGCAAGGCCTCTTAGCTGGGCGGTTGAAATTGATGGAGAGCTGCTTGTAAATGATACATCTGATTTGACAATAGAATTTGGCAAAGTTTACAAAGCCAAGATCACCGAGCTTGCAGGATCACAGCTTTTGGCAACACTAGTAGAAAAATATGAACCTATCATCTGATATCTGCTTACTCTTGGAGAGTAAAAAAAATCTTCTTGCATTTTCCGGCGGTATTGATTCATCGGCTCTCTTTTTTTTGCTATTGCAAAACGGTATAAAATGCGATTTGGCAATTGTTGATTATGGGATTAGAGAGCAAAGCAAAGATGAAGTTGCCTATGCGAAAGAGCTGGCATCGCTTTACGGTATCAAATGTTTTACTGCAGTTGCTCCAAAATTTAAAAGTCATTTTGAACAAAATGCCAGAAATTTTCGCTATGAGTTTTTTGAAGATATCATAAACAAAGAAGGATATGATGTTTTGTTGACGGCTCATCAACTAAATGATAATTTGGAATGGCTGCTTATGAGATTATGTAAAGGTGCCGGAGTTAGTGAACTTGTTGGCTTAAATGAAGTTACTAAAAAGAAAAATTATCTGCTTGTTAGACCGTTACTTGGATTTTCAAAAGATGAACTTTTGGATTATTTAAAAGCAAACGATCACAAATATTTTATAGATGAAACAAATAGCAACCAAGAGTATGAGAGAAACTATTTTAGAGTAAATTTTTCAAATGAACTGATCAAAAAGTATAAAAGCGGTATCAAAAAAAGTTTTGAATATTTAAAAAATGACGCTTTGCTAATGGAGAGTAAATATGAGATCATTTTAAAACAACAAGAGCTGGCAGTTGCTAAAATGAAAGATATGAGCTATTTAGCAAAAGCAGCAGATCTCATACTAAAAGAACTTGGATACCTAATGTCGTCAAAACAGAGACAAGAGGTGACGGAAAACAAAAATGTGGTCATAGGCGGACTTTGGGCAATAGGGGTAAGTTGCGATATGCTCTTTATTGCGCCGTATAGAAAAACAGTTTTGCCAAAAAAGTTCAAGGAAAAATGCAGAATATCACATATACCACCGCTTGTACGGGGATATATATATGATGAAAATATTGATTTAGAAGTAATTTGTTAGTATAGAGCCTGCTTTTTATCTAATTTTTTCTTTTAACCTTTCTTAGCAAGCGGATGCGCTTTCATATACTCTTCCATTTTTTTGACACTTTCCAATTTTGTATAAATTTGAGTAGTTGCCATAGTGGAATGACCTAAAAGCTCGCTGACATCAGATATCCTGGCACCGTTATTTAAGAGATGTGTTGCAAATGAGTGTCTAAGCTGATGGGGGGTTGCTTTGATGCCGTGCTTTGCAAAAAGTTTAGATAGCTTATACCTAAGAGATGCCGCTCCAAGAGCAGCTTTATTTTTTTCAAACAGGTATTTTGCAGGACTGTAAATGGCTAAATATTCTTTTATAGTTTTTTCTAACTCTAAAAGCAGTGGAAGCTCCCTTGTTTTGCCGCCTTTGCCGTGCACCAATACCCAGCCGTTTTTGATATTGTCAAGCTCTAAATTTGCCAACTCACTTATCCGCAAGCCCAGTCCGTAAAGCATATAAACAATAGTTTTTTCTTCAATATTTGCATCTTCAAGTATCTCTTTAATATAGTTTTGTTCGATCGGCTTAGGAAGGGTTGAGGGGACTTTGATGCTTTCGTTTGGAAAATATTTAACATTTAGGCTTTTTTGATCGTTCAAATATTTAACAAAAGATCGTACAGCACTAAGCTTTTTGGCGATAGTTTTTTTTGTATTTTTGATTATGTTATATCTAAATGGTGTTATGTCTATGTTTATAACATTGTTCACTTCGTCAATATGGCTACTTTCGATCATCTGCTTTAAAGCTATTTCATATGTTATTATTGTCGTATCGCTATACCCTTTTATTTGATAAAGATAGTCCAAAAAATCATCTAAAAACTTTAAAAGATCGTTTTTCATATTGTTGTATGCTTGAGCATAATATCTTGTATGAGCTTTTTTGCTTCTTCATTGCTAATATCTTTTATATCTATAATTTCAGAGTATATGATTATTTTACTAAAAGGTTTAGGTATGATAAATTTGTCCCAGCTTTTTAATTGCCAGTAATTTTGTGCTTGAAAGTTAATGGCAAAAACTTCTAAATTTGATTTTTGCGCTAATGCTACAATGCCGTCATTTATTGTAAACCTTGGACCTCTTGGACCATCCGGAGTGATCAAGACATCCTCTCCTCTTTTAAGAGCGCCTAGAGAGCTTATAAGAGCTTTTACCCCGCCTTTTGATGTCGAGCCTTCAATGGGATAAATATTTAGGTATTTGATCGTTTCTGATACTATTCGTCCATCTTTATGGTTCGATGCAATGGCGCCTGCAGTATGATTTGGAAAAAGTTTGCGGTAATATTGAGGAGATATAAGCAGTTCCCCATGCCAGCAAGCAAATATGTATTGCTTATCAATTTTAGGCAATGTTTTTGGGCGAAACTCTTTTTTGGCTGTAAGCCAAATTATTCTCATTAAAGCATATATTAAAAATGGAACAATTTTATAAACAAAAAAATTTTTCATATCAATTTTCTATAATTTTACCCTCAAGGAGACTTCTTGAAGTCTTGGTAATAAGTACAGGTTTTATAAGTCCAAGTAACTCTTCGCTTCCATCTACAAATACGAGTTTTCCGTCATCGCTTCTGCCTGCTATTTTGCCGTTCGGTTTAAGTTCATCAAAATATACTTCATGTATCGTATTTAACTGCTTTTCCATTATCTCATCAAGTATTTGTGTATGTCTATTTTGAAGTTTTGTAAGTCTTTCTGATGCAATTTTTTCATCAACTTGATTTTCATAAGTAGCCGCAGGTGTGTGTGGTCTTGGCGAGTATGCAAATGAAAAAAGCTGATCAAACCTGACAATTTCAAGTACATCCATAGTATCGTTAAAATCTTCGTCGCTTTCACCCGGAAAACCTACAATAATATCAGTTGAAATTGCAACATTTGGAACTAATGAGCGAATGAGAGCGCATCTATTTAAGAACCACTCTTTTGTATATCCTCTTTTCATCTCTTTTAAAATTTTAGTCGAACCGCTTTGAAGCGGAACATGGATCTGTTTGCATATTTTTGGATTTTTAGCAAATTCTTCTATAAACTCATCATCCATGTGAAGTGGATGAGGAGATGTAAATCTTATTCTCTCCAGTCCTTCAATATTACTTATCTCTCTTAGCAGATCTGTAAAATCTTTTATTTTACTCTCACTACTAAATCTTCGTCCATAATTGTTTACATTTTGCCCAAGAAGCATAACTTCTTTTGCTCCGCTTGATACAGATTTTTTTATCTCTTCTATTATAAGCTCACTTGGAATTGATATCTCTTCGCCTCTGGTAACCGGAACTATACAAAATGTACACCCTTTATCACAGCCTATTGAGATATTTACCATTGCTTTAAAAGGATTTGTTCGAAATTCGCCAAATGCAAACGAGCTGTCATCATGGTCCGTATCAATTTCTATTGCGTGTTTTTTGTGTAAAACATCCGTTATTTTAGATATATTTCTGGCTCCCAGCACAAAGTCAACATATGGGGCTCTTTTTATAATTTCACCCCCAAGATGGCTGGCGGTACAACCGCAAACACCAAGCTTGGCACCCGGTTTTTTTTGTTTTTTAAATACGCCTAGTTCGGAAAAAAGTTTTGCAACAGGCTTTTCTCTAACGCTGCATGTGTTTATGATTATCAAGTCAGCATCTTTGATATCGTTAGTTAGATGATAATTTTCTTTGAGCGATAGTTCTGCGATAAGATGTTCGCTGTCTCGCACATTCATTGCGCAACCGAGTGTTTCAATATAGAGTTTTTTTTGCATCAAATTTATATAATATGTACTTCGTAGATATACTCATCTTCGTTTAGCCCGTATTTGACCTCTCTCATATATACATTGTGACCTTTTTCTTCAAAGTAATTGACCATATCAATGATGTCTTTATGACTGTTTTCTTTATCGAAATAAAATATTGATTTGTTCGGCATTTGCTCTGCGATCTCTTCTATTTCTACTACTTTCGGCTTTGATTTTAAACTAGTTCTTGCTAATTTTAATTTCATAAAATGTCTCCTTCTTTGGATGAATAAATCTATACTAATACATATTATACTTAACTTTGAGTAAAGGATTGTTTAGATAAAATTGCACTCTACAAAAACAAAAAATCACATAAAGATATATTGTCGTTGTTAGTTTTGCTTTTTTAGAATATTAAAAAGGATTTTATTTGGAAAAAATTATTGATACAGTTGAAGCCATTGCACATGAAAAAGGCATTTCAACGAAACATGCTTTACAAGCATTTAAAGAAGCGCTTATCAACACGGCAAAAAGATTGACATCGCCGGAAAATATATTTGAAGTTGTTGTTGATAATCAAAAAAAAGATTACAAGATCTTTAGAACGATCACAATAGTAGATGATGAGGATGAAAGAGTTGTCGGCAACAAAGAAGGCTTTATGGCATTAAGTACTGCTAAAGAGTTTGACGATTCAATCGAAGTCGGCGATATATTTAAGTCTGAGTTTAATTTGGAAGATTACGGCAGAACGGCTTCTGCAAATCTTTTCAGGGAATTAGAATATCATATACAAAGACAGATAGAGCAAAGCATATTAGAGAGATACAAAAAGAAAGTCGGAACTATCATTATCGGAACTGTAACAAGGATTGACAGCGAAGACGATACATATGTTGAAGTTGGAGAGCTAAGAGGCATTCTTAAGCAAAGAAACCGTATAAAAGGTGAAAAATTTAAGCCGGGAGATACGATCAAGGCGCTTCTTAGATATGTAAGCATAAATCCAAAATTCGGACTATTTCTAGAGCTTTCCAGAACATCGCCAAAATTTCTTGAAGCTCTTATGGAAAGAGAAGTTCCTGAAATTGCAGACGGATTGCTTGAAATTACAAATTGCGCAAGGATTCCCGGAGAGAGAGCAAAGATCTCTTTAAGAGCAATGCGATCGAACATCGATCCGGTTGGCGCAGCGGTCGGCGTAAAAGGTGTTAGAATAAATGCGGTAAGCAATGAATTGCTCGGCGAAAACATAGACTGTATCGAACATTCTGATATCAAAGAGATCCTAGTAACTAGAGCTATGAGTCCCGCGGTGGTGAGATCAGTTAAAATTGATGGCGATAAGGCAATCGTTTCTATTACCAGTGATCAAAAAGCAAAAGCTATCGGTAAAAGCGGGATAAACATAAGGCTTGCTTCAATGCTCACAGGGATGACAATAGAGTTAAATGAGATAGAAGGGCAAACAGCGCCTAAAACTTTATCCTCAGAGACAAACGAAGTGCTTAAAACAAAAGATACAACCGCTTTGGAAAATCTCTTTAAATAGAAATATTTTAATTTCTCTAAACTTGCCAAATAATTATTTTTTGGTCAGTTTGTTGGTAAATTCAAATTTTTTTTGCGTAATATTCTTATCTAAAATTTCTTTGCTAACAATTGAATCCTCTGAATAAATACTGATAGACAATTTTGCCAGGCAGGTCGAAGGCGTTAGCTAGCGGGGTTCTAGTCGTGGCAAACTCTTGGCTTGAATGGTTTGTTCAGAGGGTTCAATACTCTGTGTAGCATTTTGATCTTTCATGGATTTGAATTGCTCATATGTGATCAATGTTTTATTGTAATCTTCAAAATTATATGTAACATATACTGTTGTTCTATACGGAGTCCAATAAAATAATTTCTCTGCAAAACGCTTAGGTACTCTAATGCATCCATGGGAAGCCGGATAGTTTGGCACATATCCTTGATGTATCGCAACACCGCTATTTGTTAGCCGTAACATATAAGGCATAGGCAGGTTATATATGGTCGAGATGTGATGCCTCTGTTTTTCCAAGATTTTAAATTTACCCGTAGGCGTTCTGTACCCTTTTTTGCCGGAAGATATTTTATCATCCATCATGATGACACCATCTTCTATCGCATATATTTTTTGATTTTTTAAATCTATTATTATCTCTTTGGCTGCATATATAAATGTTGAAAAAAATACAAATATAAAAATAACAATCCTACCGTATCCCATCTCGCAGCCTATGTTTAATATATGTTATTATAATAAATAATCGTTCTTTTTTAGTTCTAGTATCATATTTTTTTATTAAAGCAAAAAAGAAATAATTTTATACCTTAAACCCCATACTTTTTCCGTCATTGTCAAAACTGGCACCCATCTCTTTTTGTATCTCTTCGATAAAATCGCTCATCATAAAAAGACTCTCATCCCTTACTGCCACTTTATATGCAGTATTTTTGATCACTAAATGTATTTGCGCTCCGGTTAATTCATAATTTGCCAAAGCGCTTATATCAAAATCATCTTCAAAGTCGGCATTTTCCGGCAGCATCATTTGCCATAGTTGCACTCTTTGTATTTTGGTCGGTTTTTTAAACTCGATCTTATAGTCAAATCTTCTTGAAAATGCTCTGTCGATATTGCCAAGCAAGTTTGTAGTAGCTATGAGAATGCCCTCAAATTTTTCTATCTGCTCTAAAAATATATTTTGCATTTGATTGTGCATCTTATCAGCTCCGCTTCCGGCCCCCTCGACTCTGCTGCTCAAAAATTGATCAGCCTCATTTAGCAGCAATATGGGTTCAACTTTTGCTTTTTGACTTAAAGTTTTGAAATCATCAAAGATACGCCTTACATTTTTTTCGCTCTCACCGACATACATTGATAAGATTTTGGAACAGTCAAATGAAAGGATCGGTTTTTTGAGGGTTTTGGCAAGGCTTACTGCAGTCATTGTTTTACCGGTACCCGCATGTCCGTAAAATATGATCTTTGCATCAATGCCTTTTCTTTTCTCTTTAATGCCCCATGCTTTTAATTTTGCAAAAACATCTTTATCCATCTGTTTTATTATTGTTTCAAGTGTTTGTCTTGTTTTGTTGTGTAACACTACATCGTCAAGAGATGTCGTAGGCTCCAGGTATTCAAAAATGTCTTGCTCTTTTACCAACATATCAAATTTTAGTTTTGTTACTTTTTTCTTTTTGTTAGGGTGAATGATCTGCTGTAAGATATCCTCGTTTATAAAAAATGATCTTGTGATACCGCCAAACATATTTAGTATCTCATCATAATCTATGATCTCATCACTTATAAGCTTTGAGCCGTCTTCAAGCAATGCCCTGTTTTTAATCTTGTCATAATCATCAAAACTGATAAGCTCTATCAGGCTGTTCATCTCTCTAAACTGACCGTCACCGGCGCTATATTCTTCTTTTAGAAGAGCTAAAAATATCTTTTTCTCTCTTTCGTCAAGCCCTCTTTGTTTAAAAAATTCTTCCACAATGATCGGTTCAGTTGTTATTTTTAGCCTTTCTTCTATTCTTTTGTTTAGCATAGAAAGTCTATTTTTTGCCCTTCCTACAAAAGATGTATCCCCAAAGCCCTGCTTGGATGATGCGATCGAGCGCATAAGAGTTATCATATCGAACTGATCTTGTAGATACTCAAGATGATCTGTGTATGGTTTTATTTCAGGCATAGGCATATCAAGCGAACCTTCTTCCAAGAGTCTAAGAAGAGACACACTTGGGGTAATTGAAGTATTTAGCAGCTCTATTTTGGAGCTCTCGTGAGTCTTGATCTGACCGAAACTGCTTTGCACCGCCCAACCAAGATCAAGTATATTTTTAATGTGTTCAAGATAGTTTATATGTTCATATCCTTTTGTGTCAAAACACTCGGAGATCAACTCGATAGTACCGATCTCTTCTATTCCTTTGGCATATTTGCGGCACAAGTGTTGTACAATGATCGCTTCATTTTTAGAACATTTGAGATGTTGAAAAAGAGGACTTTTTTCGACATCTTTGGCGTTTAAGAAATCTATAAAATGTTTCAAGTTTTTTCCTTTTAAATTTATTTATTGTATCAAAAATAAGTTTACATCATAGATATTGACAAAGATATTGACAAAGATACTAAAAAGCTATATTATAACATTTAGCGTGAGAATATAAAGTTATTTTAGTTAAGGAGGCTAATTAATGAAATATTATAAAGAAGAAGGAAACCATATAGTTTGCCGGTTGTGCAGGCATTATTGCAAATTAAAGGAAGGGCAAGTTGGGATATGCGGCGTAAATAAAAACCAAAATGGTGAGCTTGTAAATTTGGTATATTCTCATCCGATAGCCATAAATGTAGATCCGATAGAAAAAAAGCCTCTATATCATTTTTTACCGGGAAGCACTGCACTTTCATTCGGAACAGTTGGATGTAATTTTAAATGCCCATTTTGTCAAAATTGGGATATATCGCAAGAAAAAAATGTAAACGAAAATATTGTAGTTACTCCGGAGCAAATGGTTGAATTAGCGCTTAAACATAATGCCGCATCTATAGCATATACATATAGCGAACCTACAATATTTTATCCATATGCAAAAGATATAGGTATGATAGCTGCGAAGCATGGCATCAAAAATATTTTTGTCAGTAATGGCTTTGAATCTCCGGAAATGATCGAAGATATGAAAAGCTGGGTTGATGCCGCGAACATTGACCTTAAGAGCTGGGATAAAGAGTATTATAAAAAAATATTAAAAGGCGGGCTCGAAGAGGTCAAGGATACGCTGAGACTGATGGTAAAAGCCGGAATTTGGGTAGAGGTTACCACTCTCATAATAGAAGGACAAAATGATAGTGATGAAGACTTGAATGAAATGGCAGAATTTATAGCCAAAGACCTAGGCGCTGATGTGCCTTGGCATTTGAGCGCATTTCATCCTGATTATAAAATGCTTGACACTAAACGGACCGGCTTAGATACACTTAATCGCGCCAAAGAGATAGGCAAAAAAGATGGATTAAAATATGTTTATCTCGGAAATGTTGTGAGTGACGGTAATACATATTGTCCAAAATGCAAGGAGCTTTTGATCGATAGAAGCGGATACATGGCAAGTGAGAATAAAATAGTTGATTCCAAGTGTCCAAAATGTGGTGAATTTATAAAAGGAGTTTGGAAATGAGTGTGCGAAAATGCGCAGTTAGCGGTCAATTCTATCCGGCTGATTCAAATGAAATTTTAAAGATGATAGATCATTGGAACGCTCTTTTAGATGAATATTTAACAGATAAAGAGATCTTAAACTTGAAACCAAAAGCAATAATAGTTCCACACGCCGGATATGTATATTCAGGTTTTACGGCAAATATTGCTTTTAGGCTGCTTGCAAATTCAGACATAAAAAAAGTAGTGGTCATTGGCCCTAGCCATCGCGTATATCTCAAAGGAACAAGTATTGCAAAATATGATCATTATGAAACACCATTTGGAAATTTAAAGATTGACAATAAATTGAACGAAGAGTTGTCAAATAGATTTAATTTGTCATTTGCTCCAAATGCCCACAATGAACATAGCACAGAGGTGCAAATGCCTTTTATTGCCCATTATTTGAATGATCGTAGTGTAGTTGAGATGGTGTATGGCGATGAGTCGAGTAAGGATTTGTCAAAAGTCATAGAATATATATTGTCTGATAAAAACAGCGCTGTCGTGATAAGTTCCGATCTAAGCCACTATTATGATATTCAAAAAGCCAATACCTTAGATGGTATCTGTTTGGAAGGTATAGTAAAAGAGGAGAGCGAAATATTGGATAAAGGTTGTGAAGCTTGCGGAAAAATAGGAATAAAAGCAATGATAATAGCCGCTAAAAATATGGGATTAAAGTCAAAATTGCTTGATTATCGTACAAGTGCAGATGCAAGCGGCGATAAAAGTGCAGTTGTTGGATATTTGAGCGCTGCTTTTATAGAAGGATAGCAAATGAATTATGAAACTAACAAAGAATTGATCGATGGCATGAAAAGAAGAGGTGTTTTGCGCTCAGAAGAGATCGAAAAAGCGTTTGAAACCATTGATAGAAAATATTTCATTCCTGCCGAATACGGAGAATATATGTATCTGGATAGGCCGCTTCCTATAGGCGGAGGTCAAACTATATCTCAGCCGTCAACGGTAGCTTTTATGTTAGAACTTTTAGGGGTAAAAAAGGGCGATCATGTTCTTGATATAGGCTCAGGTTCCGGATGGACAACAGGACTGCTTGGAAATTTGGTTGGAGAGAGCGGCAGAGTTGAAGGGTTAGAGAGGGTTGAGAGGCTAGTTGAGATAGGCAAAAACAATATAGCAAAATTAAATATGCCTCATATCAGTATAGAAAAAGCAGGCGATAAACTTGGGATTCCAGGAAAAACATTTGATGCCATCTTAGTTTCTGCCAGCGCAGAAGAGTTGCCAAAAGAGCTTTTTGACCAATTGAATATAGGGGCAAGTTTGGTTATTCCTATACGCAATTCTATATTTAAATTTAAAAAAACACCGCAAGGCATAGAGTCCAAAGAGTATACCGGCTTTGCCTTTGTGCCGCTGATATACTGATCAAAGCTAGTGGTTTGTATGAAAAAATATTATTTGTATTTCTGTTGACTCTGTTTGCTTATAGTGATAATTATATGATACGAGGCGACAGGGAGTACTCTAAGGGCAATTTTACACAAGCTATAGAATGGTATACCAAAGCAATATCTGCAAATCCTAAAAATGCAAAAGCATATAACAATAGGGGAATTGTATATTATGAGCTGAAAGATTACCGATCTGCGGTAAATGATTATACGCAAGCTTTGAGCATAAAGCCAAACAATCTGGGAACTATTATCAATAGAGGCGTTTCTTATTCTCGCGCAGGTGACTATAAAAATGCAACTAAAGATGCACGAAAAGCGTGCGAAATGGGAGATTGAGAACTGCTTGAATTGCTCAAAAGTAGCGAAATATTTGTTGAGCAATGAGTGTGAGTGTGAGTAGGTGGGTGATATAAAAAATTTGGTATAATCGTCCAATGAATATTCTTGACCTATTTTCAAAAAACGAAATTTCAAAAGTAAAACTAAATGCGCCTCATGGCATTCATCTGAGGCCAAGCGCTATGATAGCATCAATTGCTAAAAGCCATAACGGTAAAGTATTTATCGCTTTAGATAAAAATAAAATAGATGCTAAAGATATGAATAAAATTTTAGCCTTAGGATTAAAAGACGGCGATGAGATAGAGGTGATGGCAGGTGGTAAAAACGGTAGGGCGGTAGTTGATAAAATTGTCAATTTTTTATTAACATTGACAAATGAAAAAGCAGATGACACACAAAGCATTTCAAATAAGTCATTTGATTTTCAAGGCAAAACGATAAAAGGCAATACTATAAGCAATGGTTTAGGTCTTGGAAAGCCTTATTTTTGGCAAAGAAATAATGAAAATAATGTTGTCGAAAAACAAACTTTTGACAATGCTTATATGCAAACACTGGATAACTTAGCGTCAATAGATGACAATGATATATTTATGGCACAAAAAGCATTATTGGAGAGTTTGCCAAAAACATCTTTTGAAGAGTTTGAAAGCGCCGTTAACGAAGCGATAGAAGCCATTGCCGGAAGCGAACATGAAGCAAAGACGGCAGATTATAAAGATTTGCTAAACTCCATAAAAGCAATTATGAGCGGTGAAAAAAATGTAGAATTTCCAAAAGATGATTTTATAATCATCGCAGACGAGCTGCTTCCTAGTGATATTGTTAAACTTTCAAATTATTCCATCAAAGGTGCGGTTGTCAAAAATTTACCTCCAAGAAGCCATGTAGCACTTTTACTTAGAAGTCATAAAATTCCGACCATTAGTATTGATAAGAGTATAGAAATATTAAATGATGTTGTTATACTAGATGCGTCAAACGGATGTTTGATTGTCGAGCCTAGTGAGCATGATTTGCTAAAAGTAAAAGAAGAGATAAGCAAAAATATCGATAAAGATTTACTCGAATTTGACAGCAGACATAAACGCGCAGATACAAAAACAGGCAAAACGATCAAAGTTCAAGCAAACATAGCAGATGTACAAAGTGCAAAAGAAGCTTTGTACTTTGGATGTGACGGTATAGGACTTCTAAGAAGTGAATTTTTATTTCAAGAAAAAAAACCAACCGTTGATGAACAAATTAGGGCATACAGTGAAATTTTTGAGCTGTTTGATGAGGTAACGATCAGAACTCTTGATATCGGCGGAGACAAATCATTGCCATATATATCTTTGGAGGCGGAGCAAAATCCATTTTTAGGCGTAAGGGGCATCAGGCTTTTAAAAACTCATAAAGAGCTTATGAGTGAACAGCTCTTATCTATTCTTAGCGCAAAAAGAAAAAAAGAGTTAAAGATAATGTTTCCCATGGTCGCTGCGGTTGATGAATTCATGGAAGCAAAAGAGCTTGCTCTAAAGATCGCGCAAGAAAATAAACTCAGTTTAGAAAATGTAAGTTTCGGCATCATGATAGAAGTGCCGTCAGTGTTATTTTTACTTGAAGAGTTCAATAAAGTAGTTGATTTTTATTCAATTGGCACAAATGATCTCTCTCAATATCTTTTTGCGATAGATAGAACCCATAAAACGCTTAAAATTGACCCATATTCAAATGCGCTTTTTGATGCTTTGAGCTTGGTTATTTCAAAGTCATCAAAGCCGGTTAGTATTTGCGGTGAGCTGGCAAGTGATAAGGGGGCTATAGAAAGACTTCTAAATATCGGTTTTGAAGCTCTAAGCGTTCCTTCAAAAATGGTTCCATCTATAAAATCAAGGATCAGAAATGTTTAATTTTTTGCAACGAATAGGCAAAGCCCTTATGATGCCGATAGCAGTATTGCCGATTGCGGCGCTTTTGCTCCGACTTGGATTTGGGGATATTTTTGACGGCGATATAGCTAAAATTGCCAAAATTGCAGGAGAGAGTATATTTAACAATCTTGATCTGCTTTTTGGTATCGGTATAGCATACGGGCTTGCAAAGAACAATGACGGCACGGCGGCATTAAGCGGAGCAGTGGGGGTAATTGCGGCAAAGGCAGTTTATCTCGGTATCGATGAAAATCTCAAAATGGGAGTTTTTATAGGTATCATCATGGGGGTGATCGCAGGTACGCTTTATAACAAATTTCATGAGATTAAGCTGCCTGAGTTTTTGGGATTTTTTGGAGGCAAGAGATTTATTCCGATCATTACAACCTTGAGCGCTATAATAGTAGGCGTTATTGCCGGATATTTTTGGCATTTTGCAGGTAGTGCAATAGATAGTTTTTCCCATTTTATAATAGATCTTGGCGCATTTGGCACATTTTTGTTCGGTACGCTAAATAGACTTTTGATACCGATAGGTTTGCACCATATACTAAATAGTGTTTTTTGGTTTCAGCTGGGTGATTTTGAATTTATGAAAGACGGCGTAGCAACAGTTGCAAATGGCGATTTGCATAGATTTTTTGCAGGCGATAAAAGTGCAGGTTTTTATATGTCCGGATTTTATGCAGTTATGATGTTCGGTCTTCCTGCTATGGCATTTGCAATGTATCTAAGAGTACCAAAGGAGAGTAGAAAAAAAGCAGGCGCATTGCTTGCAGGAGTGGCATTTACATCATTTTTGACAGGGATCACCGAGCCGCTGGAATTTATGTTTATTTTTGCCACACCTGTACTTTTTGTCATTCATGCATTGCTTACAGGATTGGCAATGGCTGTAGCGCAGCTTCTTAATATTCATATGGGGTTTGGATTTTCAGCCGGACTTATAGACTATATTATAAATTATAAATTAGGTCAAAATTCTCTTCTTATTATTCCTCTTGGCATTGCGTTTGGTCTGATCTACTTCTTTGTCACATATTTTGTTTTGGGAATATTTAAGCTAAATCTATTTAAAGATGAAGATGAGCAAGCAGACACCGTTATCAATAGCTGTGATAAAACTTATGAGTTTATAAAAGCTTTAGGCGGAGCTGAAAATATCATAGAGACAAGCGCTTGTATAACAAGACTTAGAATGAGTTTAAAAGACGCCTCATTAGCCGATGATGATATGTTAAAAAGATTGGGTGCGAGCGGCATTATAAGAGCTGATAAAAATTCACTCCAAATAGTTCTTGGAACAAAGGCCGAGAGTATAGCAGGAGATATAAAGAGCGTTATCGGCGTTTAGATTATTTTTTATTTAAAAATATCGCATAAATGCCATACCTATTTTATTACCACATTGTTCCGCCACCGCCGAGTGCAGCCTTCACTCTTTCGTCTGCCATTGAGATATTCCAAGCAGGCTCCCAAACAATGTCTATTTCTACGATACCCACTCCCTCTATACGCTCTACTGCCTCACGCACCCATTGGGTGATCATCTGATGCAATGGACATCCTCTTGTTGAAAGCGTCATGACCACTTTTACATTGCATGACTCCTCAATCATGACATCATATATAAGTCCCATCTCTACAAGATTAAAACCTACTTCCGGATCAATGACAGTACTGATAGCTTTGTAAACCTGATCTTTTGTGATTGTACACATATTCTTTCCTTTATTTATAATTCATCATCCATTTAACACTGTAAAACATACATCCTCCGCCTACCACCATTAAAGATATTCCCACTTTAAACAGTGTATCATTTCCTAATAAAAGACCCAAACCTCCAATGACCACGCCCAAAGAGGAAAACACAAATTCGTACTGGGCTACTTTTTTGGGATACATCTCATGAAGCATAGGCACTTTTTCTTTGCCCACTAAAGGGCTAAACCGCTCAAACCAAACCAAAAAAGGTATGATCTTATAAAGATGCCCGGTGATCAGGAATGTAAAAAATCCCATGATCACAAACCATCCTGCAGCAAGTAAAAGCTGTTCAGAGTGGACTAAAATATTTATCATCCCTAAAATCAATGCCGATGCAAGTGATCCGTAGCCAAAATACATGGATTTTGCCCAGATGTCATTCTCTTTTCTCGCTCTGGAGCGATAGATAATCATTATTTGATATAAATAAAACCATACCGATATAAAAATAACCAATAGAGACAACAATTCTCCCCATTGAACTGTACCTAAAAATCTTGTGATCGAATATCCGGACACTCCTGCTACCATCAGCCAAAATGCGCGTTTGATAGGAGTTTCGTCAAAACCGTGAGAAAGACCGAACATTGGCAATAAAATAATGGACAGCCCCATAATAGTTAATGTAACATATCCTCCCAAGACGAACACGACATGAATATCTAACCATTTATCCATATCGATACCAAGCCCCTCTCCAATTCCCAAAGCCATCATAAAACCGGAAAAAATACCCAAAGAAAGGAATAAGCTTGAAACCGCAACCGTTTTGACCGTTAGCGAGATATGTTCCACATGTCTGAGTGTCATAATCGTATCATATAAAAATATTGACATAGAAACAATTACTAATAGACCTCCATATGGCAGGATTTTAGGGGAAACAAGAAATCCGATCCCCATCAAAAAAGTACCTATTGTCAAAAAAGGCCAGATAAGACGATATAGATCGATACTGAAATGTCCAACTTCCATTACGACCGGTATTAATTGCGCCATAGCTCCAAAAATTATCATCATCACAAAACCCAAAAGATACCAATGAACCAAAGCCAATAGATTTAAATCATTATGTGAAAAATCGGATTTTATAAAGAATAAAAAAATTATACCCATTATATAAAAGAATGATCCCATCTTAAAAAAAGGTGCGATCATCCCAAATGGAGGTGCATAATCTTTTGAAACATTAAACATCTAATGATTATCCATGGCAAGTGCTATTACTAAGATCGGCATTTTCGCTTTTTCCATGACTATAGGAAAAAAGCAGCTGTATCCTTCCGTCATCCATCTTTGCAGATTCGATATTATAGTTTTCTCCTATTTTATCAAGCAAGCCCATCGGTTTTTTATGATTGATCATTAAAAGTTTGGTGTGTTCATCAACCATTTTAAGTCCGATCATTGCATTGACCATCGGTTCAGGCGGACCGCATTTGGAAGTATCAAATTCAACGATCTGATCTTCTCCCATTTGATATTTAAAAAAAGGAACCGTAGCTCCTTGCGGCATAAATTCTTCTGCCTCTGCGGGTTTGATTATAGTTTGCATATTATATTTCTCCTATTGTTGAATTTAACAGAACAAACTATAACAAGTTTTTTTATTTATAATATTGACCTACATCAAGATCTGAAATATTTATCCATGAAATCCTCAGTAATCTCATCAAACTTCCAACAGATTTTAATTCTAAAAGAATCTGTTTCACATAGTTACATCACAAAAATACAAGTTCAAAAAAGTAACAAATAAAACAAAGCACTTTAAACAACTTTAGGGTAATATGTCTGCATAATAGGGAGAAGTCCCATTATCTTAAAAGGGGTTGATATGACACATATTGTGAGTGAACATCCATACTTTGGTGTGTTTGTCCTATTTGTTTTGACATTTGTTGCATTTAGCGCAACACTTAGATTGCAAAGATTTATCAGTAGAAAGTTGGCAAAACTCGATACGGAAAAACTTAAAATGAGTATATATGAGTGCGGGCCTGAAGTTACAAAACAGCCAAATACGATTTCAGTTCAGTTTTATCTCATCGCATTGCTTTTTATACTTTTTGATGTAGAGATAATTTTTATGTTTCCATGGGCTATTGATTTTAAGGCTCTTGGTTGGTTTGGTTTTGTTGAGATGGTACTATTTATATTATTACTTGCAATAGGATTTGTATATGCATGGAAAAAAGGAGCATTAGAATGGCACAGCATCAAGTAAATTACGCCTCATCTGCAGGGTTGCCTATAGTACTCACTACTGTAGATAAACTTGTGAACTGGGGAAGATCAAATTCACTTTGGCCTTTAACTTATGGGCTTGCCTGTTGCGCTATCGAAATGATGGCAAGCGGGGGAAGTAGATTTGACTTTGATAGATTTGGTACTATTTTTAGGGCATCCCCAAGACAAGCCGATGTTATGATACTAGCAGGAACTTTATCAAAAAAGCATGCTGAGTTCACAAGAAGACTTTATGATCAAATGGCAGAGCCGAAGTGGGTTATATCTATGGGAAGCTGTGCAAATACAGGCGGTATGTTCAATACTTACGCTACCGTTCAAGGAGTTGACAGAATCGTTCCTGTTGATATTTATCTGCCCGGATGCGCTCCAAGACCGGAAACTCTTCAATATGCTCTTATGATGCTTCAAAAGAAAATTAGAAGAGAATCTGCAAATATGAACAAAAACAGAAAACAAAATCTAAGGTTGATATAATGAGAAAGTACACGCCAAAAGATAATGTTCAAAAAAAATCTTACTATACAGATAGATTTTATGTCGTTCCAAGAGTACCAAGAAGCGAAGTCCAGAGCGGTAGCCATTTTGCTGATGTTGTAAACAGCCTTAAAAAATTTGTGCGCGAATCTTATGTAGAATTAGGTCAGCTTATAATTCATATCAAATCAACTGACAATATAAAAGTTTTAGAGATACTAAAAGATAAATGCGGATATAATGTTTGTTCTGAACTTAGCGCCGTTGATTATTTAGCACGCGACGGTGAGTTTGAAGTTTTTTATCAAATGCTAAATATGAGCGAAGCCAAAAGAGTTAGAGTAGTTACAAGAATCAAAAAAGATGAAGCGATAGAAAGTGTTGTTTGTCTATACAAATCAGCAAATTTTTCCGAGAGAGAAATGTATGATATGTTTGGTATCGTGGTGAATAATCATCCATATTTGAAGAGAATACTTATGCCTGACGATTGGGTTGGTCATCCACTCCTAAAAACTTATCCACTTCAAGGCGATGAAGCTGCCAGCTGGTATGAAGTAGATAAGATATTCGGTAAAGAATATAGAGATGTGATCGGACCCGAAAATAGAGATCCTGCAAAAATAGACAGATATGATACAAAAAGATTTTCCAGAGTCGGTTATGAAGTGCCGTTTGGCGCAGATATAAGTGATGGCGAAAAAGAAAATGATATTGAATATAGTAAAGCGCCGCTGGTTGACTATACAAAATCACAAAAACAGTTAGATAAAAGAAAGTAGAGGATAGAGAGTCATGCAACAAACCAATAAATTGACCCCATTTTTTGAAAACCTTAATTTTGAGAGAAATGATAATACGATGGTTATCAACTTAGGTCCTCAGCATCCGTCGGCTCATGGACAGCTTAGACTTGTTTTGGAGCTTGACGGCGAAAAAGTTGTAAAAGCATATCCTGATATCGGTTATCTTCACCGCGGTATAGAAAAGATGGCAGAAAATATGACATATAACGAGTTTTTGCCTACAACAGACAGACTTGACTACATAGCGTCTACTTCAAACAATTATGCTTATGCTCATGCGGTTGAGCAGCTTTTAGGAATTGAAATACCGGAGCGCGCACAAGTTATCAGAACAATGCTTCTTGAAGTTAACCGCATCATATCTCACCTATTTTTCTTAGCAACCCATGCGCTTGATGTGGGAGCAATGTCAATATTTTTATATGCATTTAGAGAAAGAGAATTCGGTATGGATCTAATGGAAGAGTATTGTGGGGCAAGGCTTACACACTCTGCCGTTAGAATCGGTGGAGTTCCTCTTGATCTACCTAAAGGTTGGACTCAAGAGCTTCTTAAATGGTGTGATACTGTTGAGTATGAGCTTGCTAACACTTACGAGAAACTGTTGAATGAAAATAGAATTTGGAAAATGAGACTTGAGGATGTCGGCGTTATCTCAGCTGAAGAAGCGCAAAGCTGGGGCTGTTCAGGTCCTATGTTAAGAGGTTCGGGTGTGCAATATGATATAAGAAAAGAAGAGCCTTATGAACTTTATAGCAAGCTTGAGTTTGATATACCGGTAAGTGATAGATGTGATAGTTATGGTAGATATAGACTATATATGGAAGAGATGAAAGAATCTATCAAGATACTAAGACAGCTTGTTCCTATGTATGATAAGACAGCCCCGCAGCTAATGGCGCATGCACCGCAATACATCTCTGCTCCTAAAGAAGAGATAATGACGCAGAACTATGCTTTAATGCAGCATTTCGTTCTTGTAACACAAGGTATGAGGCCGCCAAAGGGAGAAGTTTATGCTCCTACTGAATCTCCAAAAGGCGAACTTGGTTTTTATATCAAAAGCGAAGGCGAGCCGTATGCTTATAGATTAAAATGCAGAGCGCCAAGTTTTTTCCATACAGGACTTCTTCAAGAAATGCTGGTAGGCGCTTATATAGCTGATGTGGTTACTATTATAGGTAGCACAAATATAGTTTTCGGCGAAGTTGATCGGTAAGGGAGAGAGAATGAAAAGATATGATTTAAGACATCTAAAAGATGATTTTTATGACAGAATGCTAACTCTCATCAAAAATGATCTAAAAAACAATGAAGTCGGAATTTTTCTTTTTGAAATAGGTGATTTCAGCCATATTCAAAAGAGCGCCGATGTTGTCAAAGAAGCAGGGCATGAGCTTTTAAATTCACTTAAATTCAATGAGGTGGATTGGACTATAGTTGTTAGGAAAAAAGGCTAGTAATGGCTAATGTATTTTTCTCTACTTGGCAGGGCGAACTCGTAGATAATAGAAATAAAAAAGAAGATGATTTTCAAACAAGCGCATTTTCTTTGCCGGAAAATTATACAACAGATAGATCTTCAAAAGCTTTTATAGGCTGGGACGGTGTAGTGTTATTTGATAAAGATGTCGATGTTGTAAGACTTGCAATGGAATATGCGGCGCAATATCAAATCTATTCAGAAGCTTGCGGCAGATGCGCTCCTGGAAGATGGGGCGGACGAATTCTTTATGATCTACTTGACAAAATAGCAAGAGGTGAGGGCAGTCATGATGATATCGCTCATCTAAAAGAGGTTTGCGGCACTATGATGATGACATCAAAATGCGAGATCGGAAAAACTGTACCAAAACCTATTTTGGATCTAATGGAACATTTTGCGGCCGATTTTAATGATTTGATAGATAATCAAAAAGCATCACATCATTATTATAATGAAGAGATCAGTTATATAGCAAAAGTAACTGCGCCATGCATAGATATGTGTCCGGCTCATGTCGATATACCCGCTTACATAGAAGGCGTTAGGGATATGCACTTTACCAAATCTTTGAGTGCGACAAGACAAACTATGCCTTTAGCGCATACTTGCGGTAGAGTTTGTCCTCATCCATGCGAGGATGCATGTAGAAGAGCAAATTTGGACAGCCCGATATCTATAATGGAGCTTAAAAGACTCGGAGCTGACTATGAAACAGATCATGGGCTTCCATGGCAACACCCTTTTGAGCCAAAAGAGCCGAGAAATGACGGTAAGAAAGTTGCCATCATAGGAGCAGGTCCCGCAGGACTTACAGCGGCTTATTATTTGGCTCTTGAAGGGATACAGGTGGATATTTTTGAAGAGCTGCCTGTTCTTGGCGGAGAAGTTGCAGTGGGCGTTCCGCAGTATCGTATGCCTATAGAGAAGTACAATAGAGATATAGAGCTTGTAACCTCTATGCCGACGGTAAATGTTATCACGAATCATCGTGTTGATGCAGCGCGGCTCAAAGAGATAGAGAGCGAATATGATGCTACGCTTCTTGCCTTTGGAACAAGACTCTCTAAAAAAATAGGTGCCGCTAATGAAAAGACAGATATCGGCGGATATTGGGGCGCTATAGCGATGCTTGACAAAGTAAATCTTTGGAATAAATACCGCATAGGAAGCCCTGCAAGTAATGAACTTAAAGACAAAGTTGTTGTATGTGTAGGTGGCGGATTTACATCAATGGATGTTGTCAGATGTGCTATTAGAGAGGGCGCTAAAAAAGTTATTATGCTTTATCGTAGAGATGAAGCGACTATCATCAAAAATACTACTTACGAAGAGTATCATGAGGCGCTTGAAGAGGGTGTTGAGTTTATCTTTTACTCTGCTGTTGAAGAGATTGTTGATGATGGAGAGAAAATAACAAAATTAAAAGTTAATCAATTTGAACTTGTGCCTGATCCAAACGGTGGAAGAGCTCAGCTTGTCAAAAGAGAAGATGGTGATTTTGAAATAGAGTGCGATTATTTGATCCCTGCAGTTTCTCAATCTGCCGATCTTCAATTGTTGCCTGCCGAATGGGAGCTTGCTCTTACATCATGGGGAACCTTGCTCACAAACGGCAAAGATTACATGACAAGCCGTCCTGGACTTTTTGCTGCCGGAGATTGTGAATATGGACCAATGACCATAGTAAATGCTGTTGGTCAGGCAAAAAGAGCAGCATCGGTTATCTCAAGATACATATATGATGGTAAAATTAGTTTAACTGATGATGAGATAATGGAAGATCATCTTAAAAAACTAAAAGTTTATAATAAAAATGAGAAGATCATAGGCTGGATGCCGGGACTTCCAAGAGTTGTTAGTCAAAAACTTGAAGTGAACGAGAGAAAAGATAACTATAAAGAGGTAAATATGGGCTTTACGGGCGAAGAAGCCGTAGATGAAGCGCAAAGATGTATGAGATGTTATTATATTTCAATGGTGGCGGTGTAGTATGAGTGCACAAAGAGAAGAAAAAAAACTCGTAACTATTACGATCGATGGTAAAGAGTGCAAGGGAAAATATGGCGATACAATACTAAAAATTGCAAGAGCAAACGGCATATATATTCCTACAATGTGTTATCTAAGTAAAGTTGAGCCGATCGCAAGCTGCCGTATGTGTGTCGTGGAAGTAGAGGGCGTTGAAGGCATGATCCTTTCATGTCAAGAAAAAGCTGTTGATGGTTCTGTTGTCAGAACAACTTCAAAAGATCTTTATCTCCAAAGACAAAACATTATGAAGCTTTACAATGTAAATCATCCATTAGAGTGCGGTGTTTGCGATAAGAGCGGAGAGTGTGAGCTTCAAAATAAAACATTGGAATTTGGCATATCTCAACAAAACTTTACAGCAAGAGAGGTTCATAAAAAAGTTGAGAATTGGGGATTTGTTTCATATGATCCTGCACTTTGCATAATGTGTGAAAAGTGTGTAAGGGTATCAAATGAAATAACAGGAAATGAAGCTTTGCAGATAAGCGTAGGCGGATATAGATCAACTATAGTAAATGTTAAAAATTCCACCTGTCCATCTTTGGGAGAAAGTGCTGCCGTTTGTCCTGTAGGTGCGCTTGTAAGTAGCGATTTTAAATACAGTTCAAATGCATGGGAGCTGAAGCGTATTCCGGCAAGTTGCGCACATTGCAGCAGTGCATGTTCTCTTAATTATGAAGTTAAAAATGACAAAATATACAGAGTTACTAATGACTTTGAATTTAGTTCACTTTGTGGAGCGGGCAGATTTGGATTTGATTTTGAAAACAGAAATGCCGTAAAAGATCCGGAGATATTCAAAGAAGCAATAAGCGCATTTAAAAGAGCCAATACTATTAGTTTTTCTGCCATAATAACAAATGAAGAGGCTTTGATATTGCAAAAACTTAAAGAAAAATACAAATATAAACTTGTTTGTGATGAAGCTTACGGTTATCAACAATTCCTAAAAGCATACGGAAGTATCACCGGTGAGACACTTTATAGCGGAAATTTAAATTCCATAAAAGAGTCAAGCGCTGTGATAGTATTTGGCAGTAGAATAAATGATGACAATCCTATGGTTAAATACCACATAACAATGGCAAGTAAAAGAAATAGAGCAAGAGTTGCATATCTGCACCCTATGGAAGATAGCAATATCAGTAATATCGTAACCCAATTTATCAAATATGAAGTCGGAAGCGAAGAGGGTGTTGCAGCATTGCTTGCAAATACATTTTTAAGCAGCCGCGAGATATCACCGGAGTTAAAAAGCTTTTTGGATAACCTTGATATAGGCAATATTAGCGCAGAGAGCAGTGTTGGTGAAGAAGAGCTTATGGCTCTTTTGAAGTCTATTGATAAGAAAGAAAAGCTAACTTTTGTTGTCGGCAGTGATCTATATAACCATCCTAGAGCAAAAGAGATAGCCAAATTGTTAGGAGCCATAGATAAATATAGTGATTTTAGTTTCGTAATCGTTCCTCCTGCTACAAATGCCTTAGGAGTATCGTTGATATGCTCTCTTGATGAGAAAGCAGAGGGATATACGGTAGGGTATAATTCAAAAGGTGATTTTGAGCTTAGCAGTTTAGGAGACGGAGATATGGATATGCCTGCGCTTAATCAGCAAGAAGGAACATTGACAAATATAGATAAACGAGTTGTTCCTACTAATGCAGCGCTTAGTTACAATGGATATGTTTTAAATGATATAGCAAATGAACTTGGTTTAAAAGCCGAATATACCATAGACTACACTACTCATTTGCCTGAAAAAGCCGGGTTTAAACCGGAGAATTTTGATAATCTGCCGTCATACTTTGATAATAGCGGGATCGAGCATAGAGGATATTTACTGACTTCAAAAAGTGTGAAAGCAGCAGAAGACTTTGATGATATAGAAGAGTTGCCGACATTTGACGGAGCGATAGTTTATAATTGTAATGAAAATATAAATATGAATATATTTACAAATGTTACAAAGGCATTTAAAAGTGATGAAACTTATTTAAAAGGTTCACCTCAGTTTGCCGGTATCGTTAAACTAAATGATGGCGATGAGATAACATTTAGTGCCAACGGAACCAAATACAAAAGAGTATTTAAGATCGATGAAAGTATGAAAGGCACAATAGCGCTAAATCCGATATTTGATATGGGTTTGAACGCTAGTTTAAATAATTCATACAGATTTAGTCGTCTAAATAGGGAGCAGTAATGGAAGAAATCGAAAATAACGGACTTATATCTTTAACAATTGACGGCAAGAGATGCGTTGCAAAAGAGGGTGAATATATACTCAATATTGCAAGAGCAAACGGTATATTTATACCAGCAATATGCTATCTTACCAGATGTTCGCCGACACTGGCTTGTCGTTTATGTCTTGTTGAAGCCGATGGTAAAAGAGTGTATGCTTGTAATGCCAAGGCAAAGGACGGCATGAATGTTGTAGTAAGCAATGAAGAGATACTTGAAGAGCGTCGTGCTATTATGCAAGTTTACGATGTAAATCACCCTCTTCAATGCGGTGTTTGCGATAAGAGCGGAGAGTGTGAACTTCAAAATTATACTTTGGAGATCGGAGTTGATGAACAGCCGTATAAAATAGCCGATGTAAAAAGAGAAAGCTCTAATTGGAGCAGTGTTCTTCACTATGATCCAGCTCTTTGTATAGTGTGCGAGAGATGTATTACTGTATGTAAAGATATGATCGGTGACAGCGCTTTGACAACCGGTCCTAGAGGTGGCAAAGGTTTGGACAAAGAGCTAAAAGATACTATGCCTAAAGATGCTTATGCTATGTGGAACAAGTTGCAAAAATCTGTCATAGTGCCAAGTAATGAAACAAACCAAACAAATTGCAGCGATTGCGGAGAGTGTATCGCTGTTTGTCCTGTCGGAGCTCTAGTTAGCAGAGATTTTATGTATACCACAAATTCTTGGGAGCTTTCAAAGATTCCTGCAACTTGCGCGCATTGCAGCAGCGGATGTCAGATCTATTATGAAACAAAACCGACAGGTATTGCAAATAGGGATGAAAAGATATATCGCGTAACAAATGAGTGGAACTATGTATCTTTATGCGGAGCCGGACGATTTGGATATGATTTTGAAAATAGAACTGCATCAAAAGATGCAAATGCGCTTAAAAAAGCGGTTGCTGCTATAAAAAAAGCCGATGCTGTCAGATTTAACTCTATTATCACAAACGAAGAAGCTCTTATGCTCCAAACGCTAAAAGAAAAATTTGGTCTTAAGCTGCTCAACAGTGATGCAAAAGCGTTTAAAGATTTTATGACATATTTTTCAAATGCAAAAGGTGCTACGCTTTGGGACGGCAATATAAGAACAATGATGCAGGAGAGTGATTTTATTATTTCAGTAGGCTCAGCTATTAGACATGATAATCCAAATGTTAGATATCTGTTTAATAATATTCAAAAGTTAAATAAAGGAGCAGGATTATATTTTCATCCGATCGGCGATAAAGTGATAGAAAATCTTGGAAAAAATGTTGCTTGCATAGCAAATAAGATAAATAGCGAAGAAGCCGTACTTTATTGGATACTTGATAAATTTGCCGATAAAGAAAAATTACCTGCAGAAGTAAAAGATTATTTAGCATCACTTTCAACAGTAACCAAAAAAACTATAACTGAAACTATCATGGAAGATATAATAGAAACAGTAATAGATGAAGCAACAGGTGAAAGCAAAGAAGTTACAAAAAAAGTTCCTAAAAAAGTTAACAAAGAGATAGAGGTAAACACAAGCAAACTTCTTGAAATGTTTGGCGCCCCTAATGATTTTGCCGATACCGTAGAGAAATTCTTGGCAAAAAAAGAGAATTTTTCATTGGTTGTAGGTGAAGATCTCTATTTTCATCCACGATCAAAAAATCTTGCAATCCTTGTGGCATTGATCGAAAGCGCAACACCATTTAATGTCGCTATAATTCCTCCAAAAACAAATTCACTCGGAGTATCTTTGATATGCGATCTTGATGATGAATGCAGCGGATATATAGTTGGTTACAACGAAGTAGGAGATTTTAGATTGAGCGCTTTAGGTGACGGCGATCTTGATATGCCGGCAATGAACCAACAGGAAGGAACATTAACAAATATGCACAAACGCGTAGTACCTACAAATGCTGCGCTTAGCTATAATGGATATACATTGAATGATATTCTAAATGAATTAGGCATAGGCAAAAGATTGACGATCGACTGGACAAAAGAGCTTCCTGTCAAAAAAGGTTTTGAAGCGCGAGAATTTGATAGCTTACCGAACGGTTACAATAACGACGGAAGCGAAAATAGAGGATATGGTTTGAAATCTCAAAGAGTTAAGATTGTAGAATCTTTACCTAAAGAGATAAGCTTAAATGAGATGAGCGCAGAACTAATCGCTTATAGATGCAATCCTCAAAGACAATTTAATGAGTTTACCGCAACTGCTCATCAGATATTTGAGCCGTTTGCTCTTTATGTAAGCGAAGAAAAAGCAGATGAGCTTGGCGATAGGGTTGTAATAGATCTGGAAGGCACAGAATTTGTTTTGGATGTCAAGATAGATAACAGAATGAGCGGGAATATAGTAAAACTTCCTGATTTTAAACACTCTTTTGAGATTTATAAATTTTTTGGACAAAATAGATTTAAATCTATATCCATAAGAAAGGCATAATATGGACGCATTAACGATAGGAACAATAATAAAAATATTGATAATTCTGGCAATTGTATCTGCAATTGCAGGATTTGGAACATACATTGAGAGAAAAGTACTTGCATTTATGCAGCGTCGTCTCGGACCAATGCATGTAGGACCATTTGGATTGCTTCAAATTGCAGCAGACGGTATAAAATTGTTTACAAAAGAGGATATCATCCCTCAAAATGCAAATAAATTTATATTTTCATTAGCACCTGTAATAACGGCGGCTACAGCATTTATTGCTATGGCGGCATTACCGCTGTTTCCAACATTTACAATACCCAAATCTCTTCCGGTTATCGGAGGTGCTATAGTGCCATCTACTGTGGCAGATATAAATATAGGTATATTGTTTATACTTGGAACAATGGCGGCAGGTCTTTATGGTCCGCTGCTAGCAGGTATGGCGCAATCAAACAAGTGGGGTATTATAGGTTCTGCTAGAACAGCTGTTCAATTTTTGAGTTATGAAGTTGTAACAGGACTTTCTGTTTTGGCTCCTATTATGCTAGTAGGTTCCCTTTCTATGATCGATTTTAATGACGCGCAGGCAGGCGGAATCACTTCATGGCTAATTTGGCAGCAGCCAATCGCATTTGTGTTGTTTTTGATAGCCGGTTTTGCAGAAACAAACAGAACACCGTTTGACCTTTTAGAACATGAAGCTGAAATAGTTTCAGGTTATCTAACTGAGTATAGCGGCCTTAGATGGGGTATGTTCTTTATAGGTGAATATGCAAATATGATCACGATCTCTATCATAGCGGCAGTTGTATTTTGCGGAGGTTATAATGATTTGGCATTTATATCAGGTTGGTTTTTATTTGTACTAAAAGTTGTTTTCTTTTTCTTTTTGATGTTGTGGGCAAGAGCCGCTTGGCCGCATGTTAGACCCGATCAAATGATGTGGTTATGCTGGAAAGTCTTGATGCCTTTAGCCGTGATAAATATATTGATTACCGGCATCGTAGTAATGCTGTAAGAGGAGGAAAATATGGCACATATTGAAGAACATAAAGAGACGCATACTGTTCAAAAAGAGAAGCAAAACTATGTAATGCTTGATCTGGGAAAAACTCCGAAATTCGGTATGCCGGCGTTTATTCAGGTCGTAAAAAGAAGTTTAAGTTTAGAGTTGCTTAAAGGTTTAGGCGTAACATTTAGAGAGATGATAAATGCGCTATTTAAGGGCAAAATGCATACAACAAAGTATCCATTTGAAAAATTACCGATCTCGCCAAGATATAGAGCTATACATGAAATGCTAAGGCTGCTTGAGAGCGGACATTATAGATGCATAGGTTGCGGGCTTTGCGAAAAGATATGCATTTCCAACTGTATAGCAATGGAAACAAGATATGATGAAAATCAGAGAAAAGAAGTAAGCCAATATACTATCAATTTTGGTCGTTGTATATTTTGCGGATATTGCGCTGAAGTATGCCCTGAGCTTGCAATAGTTCATGGTGGAAGATATGAAAATGCCTCTGAACAAAGAGCAGGATTCTCACTGTTTGAAGATATGTTAACGCCGATCGACAAACTAAAAGAGCAAAAAGAGTTTGCAGGATTTGGAAGCATTAGTCCAAATGCAGATGAAAATATCAAAAAAACGCCACTTGCATACTAGGAGCAAAATATGTTTGAACAAATTGCATTTTATTTTTTTTCAGTACTAACGATAGGACTGTTTTTGGTTGCCGTGTTTAGTAAAAATGTTTTATATGCTATGACATCACTTGCTAGCGGCATGGTAGTAATTGCCGGATTTTTCTTTTTAGTTGGAGCCGATTTTCTCGGCGTTGTGCAGTTGATTGTATATGTCGGCGCAGTTATGGCGCTTTATGCTTTCGGTATGATGTTTTTCAATGTAACAAAAAATTTAAAAGAGAAGACAACTTCAACCGGTTGGGTTTTGATAGTCGGTGTAACGGCGGCACTTTTGATGACATTGATGTTTTTGGGAGCCATTAATCCTGATGCTATCTATGCATCTTTGCCTATGAGCGATAAAATGACAAATCCTGAAGCTGTAGGTATGGCTCTTTTCACAAAGTATCTAGTTCCATTTGAGGTTGCTGCAGTTATGTTGCTTATAGCAATGATAGGCGGTATTGTCTTAGCAGGTAAAAAAATGGATACCAGCTTAACTGACATAAAAGATGAGGTATTACAATTAAAGGATGAAGAATGATCGGGCTGAATCATTATCTAATTTTATCAGGTATTCTTTTTGCAATAGGTCTCATAGGAGTTCTTAGAAGAAGAAATCTGCTTATGTTATTTTTCTCAACAGAGATAATGTTAAATGCTGCAAATGTTGCTTTTGCTGCTATTTCAAGTTTTTATCATGACCTTACCGGTCAAATGTTTGCATTCTTTATAGTTGCAATCGCTGCGAGTGAAGTTGCTATCGGTCTTGGGCTTTTGATACTTGTTTATAAAAAAGAAAATACTCTTGATCTTGACGATCTTGCGTCTATGAAAGGATAAGCATGGAAAGTTTAGTTTATATTGCGCTTTTTGCGCCTCTTTTGAGCTCGCTGTTTGCCGGTAGTTTTGCTATGACTCCAAAAAAACAATTTGTAGGAGTGGTCTCGTCGTTTTTGTTGTTCATCTCTTTTGCCGCATCGGCAATATTAGGTTATCATCTGCTTGTTACAAATGAACCTATACATGTTAAACTTATGGATTGGATAGCAGCAGGAGATCTTAATATTTCATTTGGATTTATCGTAGATCATGTGAGTGTAACAATGATGTTTGTTGTAACGCTTATTTCAACCGTTGTACATGTATATTCAATAGGCTATATGGATCATGACAAAAGTTTCAACAGATTTTTCTCATACCTTTCGGCATTTGTATTTTCAATGCTCATTCTTGTTATGAGCGATAACTTTGCCGGATTATTTATAGGATGGGAAGGCGTTGGTGTATGTTCGTGGCTGCTTATTGGATTTTGGTATCATAAAGCTGATGTAACAAGGGATATAAATCCTTCTATTTCACCGTCATGGGCAGCTAATGAAGCGTTTATAATGAACAGAATTGCAGACCTTGGTATGCTGGTAGGTTTATTTATAATATATTGGAATGTCGGCAGCTTACAATACGATGTTGTATTTAGCGCTATACCAAATATGACGCAAGCAGTTCTTACTACAGCTGCAATGGCGCTTTTTATAGGCGCTATGGGAAAATCGGCGCAATTTCCGCTTCATACATGGCTAACAGATGCGATGGAGGGTCCTACTCCGGTATCTGCACTTATTCATGCCGCAACAATGGTAACAGCAGGCGTTTTTTTGGTGATCAGAGCAAATCCGATTTTTGCGCTAACTCCTGAAGTAAGTTATTTTATAGCCGCACTTGGAACTTTTGTGGCATTTTTTGCCGCATCAATGGCACTTGTCAATAGAGATCTAAAAAGAATTATTGCCTTTTCAACTCTATCACAACTTGGGTATATGTTCGCAGCAGCAGGACTTGGGGCTTATTGGATAGCTCTATTTCACTTAGGCGCTCACGCATTTTTTAAAGCTCTTTTATTTTTGGGTGCAGGAAATGTTATGCATGCTATGCATGATGAGCTTGATATTTTCAAAATGGGTGGACTTAAAAAGGCAATGAGGGGAACATATCTTTATATGGGGTTAGCATCACTCGCACTTGCAGGCATACCTCCTCTTGCAGGTTTCTTTTCAAAAGATGCGATCATAGAGACAGCATTCAATGAAGGTTCTTTAATACTCTGGGCAACACTTGTCATAACAGCAGGTATGACAGCATTCTATAGCTTCCGTCAGGTATTTTTGACATTCCATGGCGATGAGAGATATCATGAATTTGGGATCCATCCTCATGAAATGTATAAGTATGTTCTGGTTGCTATGTCGCCGCTTGCGATTTTGGCCGTTATAGCAGGATTTTTCAAAGACGGTTTTAATGATTTTATAATAAATTTATTACCTAACTATCAAATGAGCGAGCATACTCACCATTTGGCATTGTATTTGGGACTTATAGTATTAGCTGTTGCAGTAAGCGGAATTCTTCTTGCCTATATCAAATACAATAAACGATTAGTTAGAAGCGAAAAAACAGAAAACGGATTTATTTATAAACTATTGGCAAATCAATACTATATACCGGTTTTATATGAAGCAGTTATATCTAAACCTTACGCCGAACTTTCTAAATTGATGTGGAAAAATGTAGATATGAAAATTGTTGACGCTACAGTTGACGCAATTGCAAAATTTCTATATAGAAGCGGTGACAAAAGCAGAGGTATGCAAAGCGGTAACCTTTCTAATTATCTAAATTGGATGGCAATAGGCGCCATTGCGCTTCTATTGGTGTCAATATTATCACTAATAGCAGCTTAAGGAGAGTAGATGAGTAATATTTTAACTATATTAGTATTTTTCCCGGCATTGGCCGGATTGCTCGGTTTTGTCATAGACAAAAATAGCGCAAGGGTTTATGGTGTTGCGATAGCCGCAGTTGAGTTTATTTTATCTCTATTTTTATGGATGAACTTTGATAGCTTAAATCCTACATTTCAATTTATAGAACATTTTCCCATCGTTAAAGACTTTGGGATCAGTTATTATTTGGGAGTTGATGGCATAAGCCTGTTTTTAGTTATAATGACTACTTTTATGACACTTATCGGAATGATGAGTATGACCATAAAAGAAGACTTAAAAAATATGGTAATAACGCTTTTGTTCTTAGAAATGACAATGGTAGGTGTATTCTTGGCTCTCGATGCTATCATGTTTTACTTCTTTTGGGAGTTGTCTCTTGTTCCGATGCTCTATATCATTGGTGCATGGGGCGGACCGCTTAGAGTTTATGCGTCTATCAAGTTTTTCTTATATACATTTGTCGGCTCTCTTATAATGCTTGTAGGTATGCTTTTTGTAGCATACAGCTTCTATAGCGCTGCGGGTGTATGGAGTTTTGCTATAACCGATTGGTATGCGCTCGGCTTTGATATGAAATATCAATTCTGGTTATTTTTGGCATTTTTTGTAGGATTTGCTATTAAGGTACCTATGTTCCCTTTTCATACATGGCTGCCTTATGCTCACGGTCAAGCACCAACAATAGGTTCTGTGATACTTGCGGCAGTACTTCTTAAAATGGGTACATACGGATTTGTTAGATTTTCGCTTCCAATGTTTCCGGATGCTTCTATAATGATGATAGCGCCTATCGCTATACTTTCTATCATTATGATAGTCTATACTGCGATGGTAGCATATGCTCAAGAAGATATGAAGCAGGTCATCGCATACTCATCTGTTTCACATATGGGTATCGTTATGCTTGGAATTTTTGCTATGAATAGTGAAGGCATAAGCGGTTCCGTGTTTCAAATGCTGTCACACGGTATAGTTTCAGGTGCTCTGTTTATGCTTGTAGGCGTAATTTACGATAGAACGCACACAAAATATATGAGCGAGTTTGGCGGGCTTGCTTCTATTATGCCAAAGTATGCTCTTATTTTTGGGATCATGCTGATGGCATCAGTCGGTTTGCCGCTTACCATAGGGTTTGTAGGCGAGTTTTTGGTGCTTATAGGTTTTTATAAAATTTCTCCGATTTTAACTGTTTTGGCTGGGACTTCCATCATAGTAGGAGCTGTTTATATGCTCTCTCTATTTAAAAGAAGTTTTTTTGGGGCCATTACAAATGAAGCAAACAGAAAATTAAAAGACTTAAATGCAAATGAGCTTGTATCGTTTATACCGCTTGTAGCTATTGTTATTTGGTTGGGAATTTATCCAAAACCGGTGCTTAGCATTATTGACAATAGCGTTAAAACCACACTATCTATTATGGAGCAAAAAGCTATAACTCCTGAGGCAAAAGAAATAATAATAGCAAAAAACTCTAAGGAGGAAAAATAATGGTAACGCCTATACAAGTTACATTAGGAGAGTTAAATCTGCCGCTTTTAGCGCCAATGCTTATAGCAATATTTGGCGGACTTGGTATTTTGATAATTGATCTTATCAAGTCAAATTTACATAAATCACTATATGTTATGTTGTCGTTGATGATATTTGGCGCTGATTTGTTTTCTGTTTTGGGAGCAGCGCAAGGCAGAGGTTTTTTTGATCTGATGTTGTTTGACGGACTATCAATTGTTTCTCAAATATTGATACTAATTGCATCTATGCTTTTTATCCCATTGGCACTTACTTCAAAAAGATTCCATGAATTCTCCTATCCGGAATTTTTTGCCCTTTTTGTATTTATGGTTGCCGGATTGCAGTTTATGGTAACTACCGATAACCTGATATTGATATTTGTCGGCATTGAAACATCGTCTTTGGCTCTTTATGCACTTATTGCTATGCACAACAGATATCACTCATTTGAAGCGGCTATCAAATACTTTACAATGGGAGCTGTTGCGGCAGGGTTTTATGCTATGGGGAGTGCGGCAATATATGCAACAACAGGAAGTGTTGAGTTGTGGCAAATATCTGAAGCTTTGAGTTTGAGCACAGAAAATTCAAATGCCCTTCTTATAACAGGAGGCGCAGTTCTTATTTTGGTCGCATTTGCATTTAAGTTATCTCTTTTCCCATTCCATACATGGGCGCCGGATGTTTATGAAGGAGCTTCAGCGCCACTTGCAGGATATATGTCCATAGTTCCTAAAGTTGCTGCATTTGCAGTAGCTTTGAGAATATTTAGTATATATATTGATTTGGGAATAGATAGTATCCAAACAATAATACTTATTTTATCTGTTGTTACAATGACGCTTGCAAATATAATGGCTCTTGTTCAAGAAGATGTTAAAAGAATGCTTGCTTATTCATCTATCTCTCATGCAGGTTTTGTAATGGCGGCAATCGCTATAGGCACAACCAAAGCCAGTACTGCTATATTTGTTTATTATGCTCTGTTTATGTTTACCAACCTTGGAGCATTTACTATGCTTTGGATATCCAGACATAAAGTAAAAGCATTTTCAGATAGATTTGACCATCCTTATGAAAAATTTGCCGGTATGATCAAGATAGTTCCTATGGGTGCTGTTGTAATGGCGCTATTTATGCTTTCTCTTGCGGGAGTTCCCCCATTTTCAGTATTTTGGGGAAAACTCTATATAATGAGTTCAGCTATTGATGCGGGATATATAAAACTTGCTATTATCATGGGATTAAATAGCGCAATAGCTGCTTATTATTATTTAAAACTTATTGTTTATATGTTCCTTAGAGAACCTGTAAAAAGCGTAGATATTATCTATTACAATATATCTAAACCACTTATGGTTGTGGTTGGTATCGCAGTATTTGTTACTGTCGGTTCTGTCTTTTTCTTTGATAAAATACTCACATTTGTATATACAATGATGAGTGCAAGCGGATTTTAAAGAGCAGGGTGCGTTTATATAGCACACTGTTTTTAAATTCTTTTTGCATTACAGATTTGTGTGTTAGCAAACATACCCTACAAAAACATAAAAATTTTCTCAAATATCTCTATATCATCATTTTTTATCAAAATTTTTTCTTTAAACTGCGTTCTGTTGAAAGTCGTTTGTCTTTTTGCCAATTGAGCAGTATGAGTTGATATTTGTTCTATCAATTCATCTTTCGTCAGTTTGCCGTCCAAAAATTTCAATGTTTCTTTAATGCCTATGGCTTTCATAGGATTTGGTACCCTTGTGTATTTGTTTTCGAGCATTTTAACCTCTTCTATAAGACCGGCTTTAACCATTTTTTTTGTTCTCTGTTTTATTCTCTCTCGCAAAATATCTCTTGGCATATCTATTTCAAAAATAGGCAAATTTTCTGTGATGACAGGTATTGGCGGGTTTGTTTCAAAATGATCGCTTGGTTTGGTTTCTGTTGCAAAATATATATTTAAAGCTTTTTCTATGCGGTAAGTGTCATTTGGTTTGATCTTTGACATATATAGGGGATCAATGTTATATAGAAAGCCATAAGCATATTGCAGATCGCTTAAAAATTTATCCGTTTTTTCTTTTGTTTCTTGTGAAATATCAGGAAGGGGGCTAATGCCTCCAATGAGACTTTTTAGATAAAAACTGCTTCCGCCTACAATTATGAGATTTTTATCATTTTCTTTAGCAAAATGCAGAGCTTTTTTATATAGTTTTATAAACAGAGTAACATCAAATGGCTCATTGGGGTATATCTCATCAATTCCAAAGTGCCTAATTCCCTCTCGCTCTTCAAGAGTAGGTTTAGCCGAAGCGATATCTATATCTTTATAGACAGACAATGAATCAAGTGAGAGTACTATACAATTATACTTTTTTGCTACCTCTATAGATAGAGCGCTTTTCCCACTCGCAGTTGCACCGATGATCGCTATTTGTTTCATAAATGCAATGATAACATAAATTTGTTCTTTGAATTGTCTGTTAATAAAAATATATTTTTTTATATTTTATTAACTTATCATTAATAATGTAATCATTTGGTAACCATTTTTAAATATATTTTCATATCTTAAAACTAAAAAAAGGAAATAAGATGATCAAAAAAATAGCACTTTCAACAGCGGCAGTATTTGCTCTAAGCGGTGTAGCAAATGCAAATACAAATAGTGAGCTTAAAGCTCTTAAAGCTCAAATGGCACAAATGGCTCAAAAGATAGAAGCTCTTGAAGCTGCAAGAGCTACAGCAGGAGAATCAGAAGTAGCAACTGCTGATGATATAGCAGGCATTGAGACTCAAATCACCAGTCTTAAAAACAAGATGAAAAAAGGCGTAAAAGTAAAATCAAAAGCAGTTGCGCTTGACTTTAGCGGAACGCATTACCTAGGTTTTGTAAGTAAAGATGATAATGTAAAAGACTACAGAACAAATAAATTTGAAACAAGAAGAAACTATCTTCAAACAAAAGCGTACTTCAAAGAAAATCCAAAAGATTTCTTAAGAATCACTCTTGATACTTTCCAAAATAAAGGTAAAGGCGATACAGATGATGGCAGCTGGGAAGTAAGACTTAAATATGCTTATCTTTATCTTGATAATATCTTGCCATATACCGGCGTAGAGCTTGGACAAGTTCATAGACCTTGGATAGACTATGAAGAGCATAACTCTTGGGCTTACAGATCTATAGCAAAAGTATTTGTTGAAGATAAAAATTATGGTCCTGATTTCACAAACTCATCAGATCTTGGTGTAAACTTCAAAACAAAAACTCCATACATCTCAAGCGAACTTGGACTATTTAACGGTGAAGGTTACCACGGTCTTCTTGATACAGATAAAGATAATGGGTTAAGTGCAGAATGGAGACTTACAGCTCACTTGCTAGGAACCGGTAAAGAGAAAGCCAAGAAAGATCTTCAATACGCAAATGTATCTTTCTTTGGCCAAAGAAACCAAGATAATGCTAAAAAAGGTGCTGATCTTGGCGGTGGCAATTATGATGACTTTAACTGGTATGGTTTCCATGCAGTATATAATCAGCCGGAATTCTTGCTTGCAGCTCAATATGTAAAAACACAAGATGCAAAATCTTCTCTTGAAGGTGATGGTTATAGCATAAACGGTGAATATA
>DYLZ01000048.1:5373-8237 GCA_020721775.1 Sulfurovum sp. | reverse complement strand
TACTGCTCTATCCTTATCATTCCAACTTTGCCATGAACAACGCTGAGTTTCTCTAGCTCACCGATAGCTTTTTGGATACTTTTCTCTTGACATTCGTGTGTGATAAATAACAATTCTACGCATGCATCTTTGTCACTGTCAGGTTTTTGCATCATCGCTTCTATAGAAATATCAAGACTGCTTAGCAAATTTGTAACTTCTGCTAAAACGCCTTTTTTGTCCTCTACGCTTACTCTTAGATAATAGTGTGATGTTATCTCATCACGAGAGAGCAGCACGAGTCCGCCTTCAAGCGGTTTTTTGTAGCCTAGCATTGGATTGGTATTGCCTCTGACTATGTCTATGATATCAGCTATCACTGCGCTTGCTGTTGCATCTCCGCCTGCGCCTGCGCCGTAATATAGCGTTTCGCCTACTGCGTCCCCTCGCACCATCACGGCATTCATAACGCCGTCTACTTTTGCTATCATAGAGTTTTGCGGTATCATAGTAGGATGTACGCGCAGCTCCACGCCATTATCTACTTTTTTGGCAATGCCAAGCAATTTGATAGCATACTCAAAATCTTTGGCAAATTCGATATCCGTTGGAGTGATAGTATCTATCCCTTCTATAAGGATATCTTCCGGTTTTGCATTGATGCCGTAAGCGATAGATGAAAGAATAAGAAGTTTATGAGCTGCATCAAAACCACCGACATCAAAAGTAGGATCAGCTTCCGCGTACCCAAGTTTTTGAGCTTCAGTGAGGACTTCTTTATAGTCAGCGCCTTCATTTATCATCTTTGTAAGTATAAAGTTACATGTACCGTTCATAATGCCCATGATCGATTGTATATGATTTGCACTAAGCCCATTTCTAAGAGCGCCTATGATAGGTATACCACCTGCCGTGCTTGCTTCAAACATTAGAGGAATATCGCCTGCGATCTCTTGTAAATCATATCTATGATATGCGAGCATTGCTTTGTTTGCAGTTACGACTGCTTTGCCTTTTTCAAGTGCAAGTTTGACCATTTCAAATGGAAAATCAACTCCACCCATAACTTCTACAACGATATCAATATCCGGATCATTGATGACATCCATCGGATCAGCTGTTATCGGAAATGCAAACCCGTCTTTTGGCTCTTTTGATACGCCTCTTGCAACAACAATTTTTTTACCGCTTCTTGCCTCTATAATGTCACTGTTTTTTTCCAATATCTTAGCAACGCTTCCGCCAACTGTTCCAACGCCTAAAATACCGACCTTTACCATTTAGTTATTTTCCTCTGGTTTGTACTCTTTGAAAAATTTTCTTATATTTCTTGCTGCTTGTCTTATTCTTTTTTCATTTTCGATTAGTGCTATACGCACATACTCATCGCCATACTCTCCAAATCCTATCCCCGGGCTTACTGCTACATGCGCTTCGGTCAAAAGAAGTTTTGAAAACTCCAAGCTTCCTAGATGACGGAACTGCTCAGGTATTTTTGCCCAGATGAACATACTTGCATTTGGCTTGCTCATTCGCCAGCCGGCTTTTGCAAAAGTATCTAACAATACATCTCTTCTTTTGAGATATTTTGGAACCACTTGTTCTTCAACAAGGTCTCCATATTCATCAAGAGCTACCGTAGCGGCTACCTGAATAGGTGTGAACATACCGTAATCGATCCAGCTTTTAAACTTTTGAACAGCGCCTATCATTTTTGGATTTCCTACTACAAATCCTACTCTCCAGCCTGCCATATTGTAACTTTTTGAAAGTGTGAAACTCTCTACTGCTACATCTTTGGCTCCTTCAACTTCAAGGATAGAAGGTGTTTTGTATCCGTCAAATGTAATATCGGCATAAGCTATATCAGATATGATATAAAATCTCTCTTTTTTAGCCATAGCTACAAGCCTCTCGTAGAACTCAAGAGTAACTGTCGCAGTTGTAGGATTGTGCGGAAAATTGACTATCACATATTTAGCGCGCGGCATAGAGTTATCGAGTGCATGCTGCAAGTCTTCAAAAAACTTATCTTCATCAACTTCAAAATTATCTTCATTGAAAACAAGAGGCATTTTTTCCACGCTGCCGCCTGCAAATACAAATGCATACGCATGTATAGGATAAGTAGGATCCGGTACTACGGCGACATCACCCGGATTTGTTATAGCTTGAATGAGATGTACATACCCCTCTTTGCTGCCCATAGTTGCTACCACTTCCGTTTCAGGATCAAGAACAACGCCGTATTTTCTCATATACCAATTGCTCATGGCAAGTCTTAATTTATAAATACCTTTAGATGCGCTATACCCATGAGTATGCGGTTTGCGTGCAGTTTCTATAAGTTTATCAACAACAGGTTTCAATGCTGGTCCGTCAGGATTTCCCATAGAAAAATCTATAATATCCTCTCCTGCTCTTCTTGCCGCCATCTTTAGATCGCCGACTGCCGCAAAAACATATTTTGGCAAACGGTTTATCTTATCAAATTGTATTTCATCAAACATATCTTACTCTTTTAGAATTTTTTTATTATTTTACCATTTTTTTGAACCAATAAGAGTCACAAATTGCTCTCTTTTGATTTATTGCTGTCTTCAACTTTAATATAATCTCTTTTATGATCATTATGGTTAGTTTCGGTTTTGTTGTTCTCTAAACTAGAAGTTGATTTGCTTTTTGTAATAATCTTGGATTTATTGCCATCAATACTAGAAGATCTATCAATATTCTTATCTTCTATGGTTTTATTTCGAGATTGTTTTTTAGCCGGCACTGTCATATTTTGTTCGACATTTGAGCTTGTAGCATTTACTTCATTCTTCATCGTGCTATTTAAATCAGAACTATTTACATCAGAACTATTTACATCAGAACTATTT
>DYLZ01000048.1:0-5273 GCA_020721775.1 Sulfurovum sp. | reverse complement strand
ATCAGAACTATTTACATCAGAACTATTTACATCAGAACTATTTGTATCTAATGTTGCATTGGTATCGTTCAGATCAACTGTTATCTTTGGTATTTGTATATCATCTTTTGAGTCCGGATCAAAAGCCATAAATGCAACAAACAATAAAACAAGAAAGCCGATTGCCGCCAATATTAATTGTGAATCGAATGTTTTTTTTAGTTTCATGTATATTGGGCGATTTGGCTCTATTTGGGAAGCTAACTTTTCATTCTCTTCGATATTGGCAAAATACTCTTCACAAGATTCTCTCAAATCTTCAATAACCCCATACTCTCTTTCCAAAATAGACAAAAATCCAAAAGCTTGAGCTTTGTTTAACTTATCAAAATCTTTTGCCAAAATTCTTTTGAGATTTTTCTTGGTAACCTTAGTAGTCTTTTGAATACTATCTATATCGTACTGTTCTAAAAGTTCATCTATTTTCACAATTCATCCTATAAAGTAAAATTGCCGTTGCTACACTAGCATTTAAAGAATCAAAATCATGTTTCATCGGTATCGAGACAAGCTGATCGATTTTAGATAAAACTCTTTTTGACAACCCTTCGCCCTCGCTGCCTACTACTAAAACTTTTTTAGGCGTAAATTCCATATTGTTAATAGATTCTCCGTCCATAGATGCTCCATAAAGCGTAAATCCGGTCTGTTTTAATTCATTTAAAACATCGAGCCCGTTAGGAATGATCACAAAAGGCATGTCAAACAAAGCCCCCGCGCTTGTTCTTGCAATACCAGACAAACTAAGCTGCTTAACGCCTGTAGCGATTACTCCATCAGCACCTAGCGCATAAGCGCTTCTGACAATAGCGCCTATATTGCCTACATCGGTTAATCCGTCAAGCACGACTAAAAAATTTCCTTTTTTTATACTTTCAAAATCACTATTCTCAAAATCTTCAATATCTACAAGCAAACCTTGATGATTGCCGCCCTTGCTCATAGACTGTGCCCATTTATTTTCTAGAAATTTAATTTTGTCTTTATATAAATTATACAGTCTTGTGCTCAATATGCCTTTTTTGGCTATATAAACAGTTTTTACCGACTTTGAATGATGTTCTAAAACATACAGACATACTTGTTTTCCATATATAACCATGGCTTTATTTTATCGAATTTTGCCTGTATATTAGGCTTGCATTATTTTTATTTTTTTATCTGTTTTCTTTTATAAAATTCATAATTTCGCTATAACACTCTTTTGGGCTTTTGCCGCTAATTTCACTTAGCAACTTTGCTTTTTCTTTTGGAGATATATCAAAAGCTATGATCTCTTCTAGTGAGAGTGTTTTATCTGATTTGGGTTTGGGTTCTATTATTACAACCCATTCACCCCTGATATTTTCGCTTTTAAATTCTTCAAATAGAACGCTTGCTCTATTTTTATAATATTTTTGATATTTTTTTGTAAGCTCTTTTGCTAAAAATATCTCTCTATCCGGAGCTAAAATTGAAAGCTCTTCAAGAAGTTTTAAAAGCCTATGAGGCGCTTCATAAAGTATGGTTACAAAATCCTGCTCTAATGAAACTTTCAGTTTTGCGCTTCTCTCTTTTCCACGGTGGGGCAAAAATCCCAAAAAAACAAATCCGCCCTCATTAAATCCGCTTGCTACATAAGCTGTTAATGCTGCATTTGCTCCCGGCAGTACATCATAAGCAACACTGTTTTTTTGACAATACTCAACAAGTATCACTCCCGGATCAGAGATAACAGGCATACCGGCATCACTTACATAAACTACATTTTTCTCTTTTAAATCATTTTCAATTTGAGAAAGCCTCTCTCGACCATTATGTTCATTAAAAGACAAAAATATAGCATTTGGCATACTCATATCATATCGATCAGCAAGTAATTGTAATAGATGTTTTGTGTTTCTTGTATCTTCGCATAGAAATAATTCTGCTTCTTCGAAAAGACGCATTGCTCTGATAGTAATGTCGGCCGGGTTTCCGATAGGGGTGGGGATAAATGTTAGCATAATGGATGTCTCCTTGAGTTCAAGCAAAGCTCAAACTCAATTCCTCTCACTCTTGTGCTTGCACTCTCTGTGAGAAAGCTTTGCCTTTGGCAAGAGAATGGATGATAAAATTAACCGAGGTTATATTTTTTCTTAAATTTATCAACACGACCTGCAGCATCAACGATTTTCTCACTTCCTGTGAAAAATGGGTGACATGCATTACAGATATCGATGCTCATTGTTTCTTTGTCTGATTTTGTGTCAAATGAATTTCCACAAGCACATGTAACTTTACAATCAACATAAGTTGGATGAATATCTTTTTTCATTTTTTTACCTTTAGTTTTTTTATGACAGGCAACTAACCTGTTCCGATGCCATGCATCCTTCCTGCCTACAAGAGACAGTGTTGTTGCAACCTACTCAAAAAATTTCGCGAGACAACTTAAAGGGTAGTATTATACCCAAAATTGTTTAAAAATTATATATTTTATCGTTTTGTTTTTTTCATTATCTCCAGAACCTCTTCATCGCTCACATCATACCAATTTTCATAAACTTGTGCTACTGCATAAAAATACCCGTTCTAAAAGTAGTTAACTTAAATTAAAATCTTACTCGCCACAGCACATACAGCACTTTCACTTTTTAGGATAAGCGGGGTGTCAAATCCTACTATTTTGCTTTCATCAAAAAGTGCGATCTCCTTCTCCGTAAATCCGCCTTCGCATCCGATGACGATAGTTTCTATATCGTTAAGTTCTGAAATATGATTTTGTGAGAAATTTAACATATAGCTTTTCGGATTTTGACTCAAAAACTCTTTTAGACTACCCATTATATCAAACTCCATCATGCGGCTTCTTCCGCACTGCTGTGATGAATTAAGCATGATCCTTTGAAGCCTCTGTATATCTATTTTATTGTTTTGCTGAGATCTCGCGCATAATATAAATGTTATTTTAGATACTCCTATCTCATTGAGCGACGGCAAAACTTTTTCTATATTTTTTGGCTCTATTAAGCACCAACCGATATGTAGCTCTTTTTTTGCAGTTATTTGCAAATCTTTTTCTTCCACAAGCTCCAAAAAAGCTTTTTTTTTATTGATAGAGCTTATTTTATAAAGATATAAAGTATCGTCTTGTAAATTTCTAAGGGCAATTATCTCATTTTGTCTATGTCGTCTCACTTTAAAGATATAATGATGACTATCTCCTGTTAAGATTATATTTTTTTCTCCGCTTTTGCCTTCAAAAAGATATTGCATACCATTTCCTCTTAAAAATTAATTAAGATTATACACTCTTTTGATATAATTTATTAAAAAGGCAATATATGGCTGTTTCGATCGTAGAAGCATTGGAAATAATAGATAAAAACATACACTCAAATATTGCGACAGAATTCATTGATATAGAAGATTCTTTGGGATTTATTGTGGCAATTGATATTGTTTCAAAAGTAGATCTGCCAAAATTTGACAACTCTGCAATGGATGGATATGCTATCAATTCAAAAAATTTAGGCAAAACACTCAAAGTTCAAGACGGTACCATTTTTGCAGGAGCGAAAGAGCTGCCAAAACTATTGGAAAATCACGCATTACGCATAATGACAGGAGCGCCCATCCCTGAGGGGGCTGACATAGTTATACCTGTTGAAAATATAGAATTTATAGATGAGTATATAAAGATTCCGATAGATTTTAAAGTCGGTGCAAATATAAGGTTCAAAGGCGAAGAGCTAAAAAGAGGCAGCGTATGTATAAAAAAAGGTGAGGAGATAAATAGCTATACCATAACGCTTTTAGCATCTCAAGGGATCGAAAAGATCGAGGTTTTTAAAAAACCTCTTATTACAGTTCTTAGCTCAGGTGATGAGCTTAAGCACTATAGTGAAAAAAATATATCTGACTTTGAAATATACGATTCAAATACACCGATGCTAAAAATAAGAGCAAAGTCCTTAAATTGTAAAGTTGCAAGCATAAATAGCGCGATAGACGATATAAATTCACTAAAAGCGGTAATTGCAAACTCGCTAAATAGTGATTTGATTATCACAACAGGCGGGGCAAGTGTAGGAGATAAAGATCTCACAAAAGAAGCCCTTAAAGAACTTGGTATGAAGTATCTGTTTGAAAAAGTAGATATAAAACCCGGCAAACCCACATCACTTGGTCACATAGATAATACTTATATTTTGATCTTGCCGGGTAATCCAATGGCTGCAATGATAAATTTTGAACTTTTTGGCAAATTTATTATCAATAAACTCAAAAACTCTGCAATGCCTTACCATTTTGCAATCAAAACACAAATGTCAGATGAGCTTAAACTAAAAAGCGGAAAATTTAGCGTTATCTTGGGATGTTTTAACGGAAACTCTTTTAAGCCTCTGCCTTATCAATCGCCAAACTATCTATCAATTTTAAAAGATGCCAATAGCTTTATTATAACAAAACCACAAATTGATAAAATAGACAAAGATGAAAATATAAATATCATAATGATAAATGAAATGCCAGGAAATTTTGAACTAAAAAGTATTTTTGTTTTTTAAAGTAATTAAAAAGCTAAACTATCTATTGAAGAGCAAATTTAGAGCTAAGCTCTAAATTTGATATCAATTATAGTTTTGATATATAATCAGCCAAAGCTTTGATTTGATCATCGCTTAAATTAGCTACTTGACCTTTCATAAGAGCGCCGTTACCGGTTACATCTCTTGTACCGGCTTTGTACTCTTTAAGTTTTGATTCGATATCAGCAGCAGATTGACCGGCGATAACAGCTGATTTACCTAGAGCGGCAGTTTTACCGTCAGCACCATGACATGAGCTACAAGCAGCGTAAGCAGCAGCACCGTCTACAGCAGCAGGAGCAGCAGCATCAGCAGTTGCATTAGCTTCAGGAGCAGCAGTTGCATTAGCTTCAGGAGCAGCAGTTGCATTAGCTTCAGGAGCAGCAGTTGCGTTTGCTTCAGTTACATTCATTTCAGTAGCATTAGCTTCAGTTGCGTTTGCTTCAGCTTTTTTTTCACCACAACCTACAAATAGAAGAGCGGCAGCGGCTACAGATAATAGTGTCAATTTTTTCATTATACATCCTTTAAATTTTTTGTACAGCGCATTATACAAAAAAATATTTTAATTTACATAAAAAAATAAAAAAAGTAACAAATTAGTAATAAAGTTTATAAGAAAGTAGCTGCAATCCCTAAAAAGGGTTTGCATTAAAATTAGTTAGCTGTAGCGTTAGCTTC
>DYLZ01000047.1 GCA_020721775.1 Sulfurovum sp. | reverse complement strand
TCGCCTCTGCCTGATACATTGACTATTATAAGCTTGTCTTTTATATCTTTAATCTTCTTAAGATACGCAACTGCGTGAGAACTTTCAAACGCAGGTATGATGCCTTCTTTCTGAGATAACCAAACAAAAGCATCAAGAGCCTCTTTGTCTGTTATATTGTCATAAGTTACCTCTCCCAACTCTTTCATATATGCATGCTCCGGCCCAATGCCCGGATAGTCTAAACCTGCCGATATGGAATGCGCTTCAAGTATTTGACCGTCTTCGTCTTGAAGTAGATATGTCATTTGACCATGCAGCACACCGGGACTTCCTTTTTCCAAAGATGCGCCATGTTTATCTGTATCTACGCCAAGTCCACCGGCTTCTATGCCTATGCACTCTATATTTTTATCTTGTAGAAAATGGTTAAAAATACCCATTGCATTAGAACCGCCGCCAATGCAGGCTATAACTTTATCCGGAAGTCTGTTCTCAGCTTCAAGTATCTGCTTTTTGGCTTCCCATCCTATGATTGACTGCATATCTCTTATCATCATTGGATATGGGTGCGGACCCGCAACCGTTCCTATGATATAAAATGTATCCCTTGCATTGGTTACCCAGTGCCTTATGGCATCATTCATGGCATCCTTTAGCGTTTTACTTCCTGAAGTTACAGGATGCACTTTTGCTCCAAGGAGTTTCATCCTAAAGACATTAAGCTCTTGTCTGGCTACATCTTTCTCACCCATAAAAACTTCACATTCTAGCCCAAAAAGCGCTGCAACAGTTGCTGTTGCAACTCCATGCTGTCCTGCTCCTGTTTCTGCAATTACCTTTTTTTTACCAAGTCTTTTCGCTAACAATACCTGCGCGATCGTATGATTTATTTTGTGAGCGCCGGTGTGGTTCAGGTCTTCTCTTTTTAAATATATTTTAGCGCCGAGTTCATTGGAGAGATTTTGCGCAAAATAAAGTGGACTAGGGCGTCCAACATAATTTTTATAATAGTAGTTAACTTCACTCCAAAATTCTTTATCAAATCTTATAGCCTCATAATCACTTTTGAGTTTTTCAAGAATAGGCATAAGAGTTTCAGGAACATATCTTCCGCCAAATATCCCAAAATGACCATTCTCGTCCGGATCAAGTGGGCTTGGTTGCGGTATATAAAAAGTATCACTCATATTTTCACCTTTTGTTAATTTCTAAATCTATCTATTTTTGTACCATTGTTAAGCATTTGAACAAGTGGATACATCCTTGTCGGAGAGCCAAGTTTATTCATATATACAACATAATTGGTTAAAACTTTCTTACCGTATTCTCTTGCCTCAGCATTTTCAACTCTTTCTATGCTTAGATAAGGCTCATAAGGTCCTGTTGTTTTAAACATATCATTTCTTCTTATCAATCTTCTTGTGAAACCGATACCTGCATTATACGCATATGCCGTAAAAAGCGGATGATGCAAATATTTATCGAGATAATTTAAATGATGATTTGAATATTGCAATGCCTTATATGGATCGAAAATGTCATCCAAATTTACGCTTTCACCCCTCTCGCTCGCTATATGTTTGATCAAAAAAGGCATGATTTGCATCATTCCAAGCGCAAAAGACCTTGAAACAGATGCAGGTATAAATCTGCTTTCCTGTCTTGCTATAGCATAAAGAATCGCTTGTCTTTCAATGGGCAATGATCTTAGTGCGTCTCTATAAGGTAAAGGGTAGTATATCTCTGTATATTTTGTAGCAACAGATCTTATATAAGAATAATGAGGTGTTGTGATATCATATTTAAATTTTTCTGCCAAATCATCCAAGTTTGTGTTTGGATCAAATATTTTTTGTTTCAATCTTGCCCAGTGAATAGGGTCTGTTATATCAAATCCGCTTATTTTTACATCTTTAAATTTAGGTGTTATTGTTTTTGGATATTCGATGTTTGCAAAATCTGCCCCAAGTAATGAGTAAATATTGACATCTTTGCTCTCGTTTAGCATATCAAGATATTTTTTATCTTGTGAGAGCAGATATACCCAAAATGTTGCCCTGTCCCTATCTTGCGGCTTATCTGTAATTTGTCTAGAATAATTAAAATAAGATAAAGCTTGTTCGATTTCATTGCTTTTAACAAATTTGATTCCTTGGTAAAAATATCTATTGCCTTGTACAGTACTGTTTGACGGCGGAGGCGGCGCGCAATCTGATGTTTTACAAAATGTTCCCGCTTTTATATATACACCTGTTTTTTTAGCATAAGCCTTTGCCATAGAGCCATTTATGTACGATGCTTGTTCAATTGCTTTTTGTGCATCTTCTGTAGTTGTATTTGGGCTGGATATAAATTTCCATATATAGTAGTCTTTTTCTCCGCTTGTGATCATTGCGCTAAGATCATCAAGATTTACTATCTTAGCATTTCCAAAAATAGTAAAAAGCGCCAAGATAGATATTATTGTTTTTAGTTTCATTTTGGCCTCTTTACAATAATACTCTTAATAGATGCAAACCGATAATTAAAACAAGAGGAGAGAAATCAACGCCACCATAGACGACGAATGGCATTTTTTCTCTTATGATCTTTAATGGCGGATTTACTATACTATATAAAAAATCAAGAATAGGATTTTTTATATGAGGTGCAACAATACTAAAAAGCGAAACTATGATAATTATCCATATATATAATGTTATAAGCCCGTTTATTAAATTTATTAAAAAACTCATGAGATAACCTCCAGCAGATAAGATTTTATGTATTTATAAATATTGGCTAGTTCAGGTCCGTGTTCGGCATTTGTCAAAAGAAGCCTTAAAGGTTTAAATAGATTTTTTCCTTTTAGCCCCGTATTTTCTATGATGTAGCTTTTGAATTCGTCATATGTTTCCATATGTGGGGCATTTTGCAAAAGATTTTGAATCGTTCTCATCTCGTTTGACCATTCATTGTCAAAATTCTTTGGTGCAAATATAGCTTTTATCTTTGGCTCCAGTTCAGTAAGAGTGCTTGCTTCTTCAAGGTATAATTTACCAAGCTTTCCTATCTCTTCATCGCTAAATCCAAATAGTTTAGAGAATGTTTTGTCATCCATAGCTTTAAAGTGTTCTCTGTTTAAAAATCTAAGTTTATCAATATCAAATTTTGCAGGGCTTTTTGAAATATTTTTTAGATCGAACCAAGAGACGGCATCAGGCAATTTAAATACCTCAATAGGCGTTTTATTTCCTAAAAGCAAAAGATAGTTAATGATAGCATCAGGTAAAAATCCTTGCTCAAGAAGCCATTTTACAGAGCTTGCGTCATCTCTTTTACTCATTTTTTTGTTTTCATTATTTAATATTATAGGCAAATGAGCATATTTTGTCTCATGTTTATATCCAAGAGCATTTTTTATATGTATCTGCTTTGGAGTGTTGCTCAGGTGGTCTTCACCTCTTATGATGATATCTATATTTGTTAGCATATCGTCGCAAGAGCAGGCAAAATTGTAAGTTGGCGTACCATCATTTCTTAAAATTACAAAACTGTCAACTTCGTTTGGTTTAGTAGTAATGCTTCCTTTTATCAAATCGGTAAAACTTATATCATTGTCCGGTTTTTTGATGCGTATAACAAAAGGGGTGTTTGATTTTCTAATATCTTCTATTTCAGCTTTAGTTTTGTTTGTACATTTGCCGCTATATCTATAGGCAACGCCTTTTTGTTTTGCTTTTTCTCTTTCAAGCTCAAGTTCATCAGGGCTGCAAGTGCATATAAAAGCCTTATTCTCTTCAAGTAGTTTTATTGCCAGATTTTGATGAATGTGTAAGTTTGCGCTTTGATAGAAAAGTTGACTATAAGGCAGAGAAAATTTTTCTAATATTTGCAAGATCTCTCGATCTTTTCCCTCTATATTTCTCTCTTTATCGGTATCTTCGATCCTGACTATAAAATTTGTGTTATTTTGCATTGCCACGATATAGTTTATAATGGCTACCCGTAAGTTACCTATATGCATATCACCTGTCGGCGACGGGGCAAATCTGAGCATTTTTTCTCCTGTAAAGCTTTAAATCTATGTAATTATATGGTTTTTTGTTAAAAGTTACCGTTTTGGTTGATTTTGAATATTTATTTTAATAGCCATTTAAGTTATTTTTGAAGCAAAATGATATACTTTCAATAAAAAGAGAGCCATGAAACTACTATATCCATTAAATATAAAAAATGATTTTTTATTTACTCCAACACCTCGAGATTTTATAGTCACAGAGATACCGCTTTATGAATTTAGCGGGGAGGGCGAACATCTAATTTTAAAAGTGAGAAAAAAAGAACTAACAACATGGGAGCTTATAGGAATATTTGCTAGATTTTTAGGTATAAAAAATCGCGATATTGGCTATGCGGGACTAAAAGATAAGTACGCTATGACTATCCAATACATATCACTTCCGGCTAAATTTGAAGAAAAACTAGCAACTTTTGATCATGACAAGATAAAGATACTTGAAACTACAAAACACAACAATAAGATAAGGGTAGGGCATCTCAAAGGAAATAGATTTGAGCTTCGTTTAAAAAAAGTTTTAGGTATCCAAAAAGACAAGCTTGACTCATGCCTAGAGTGGATCAAAAAATACGGTGTACCAAACTATTTTGGCGTGCAGAGATTTGGAAACGACGGCAACAATTGGGAAGAGGGCAAGAAGATACTTGAAGGAAATATGAGAGTAAATGATCCTAAAACTAGAGAGTTCCTGATAGGCTCTTATCAAAGCTATCTGTTTAACTCATGGCTATCAAAAAGAGTAGAGATAAGTCTGCTATTTGAAAAATTTAGTGAAAGCGAAACAGAGGGGATACTGGATATCCCAAAAGGTTCACTAAAGGGTGTTAAAAAACAGAAGCATTTTTTCAAGATATTAAGCGGCGATATGATGATGCATTATCCGTTTGGAAAAGTTTTTGAAGCTACTGATTTGCAAAGCGAGAGCGAAAGATTTTTTCTAAAAGACACTGCACCTACGGGTCTTTTACCGGGCAAAAGAGCGAGCAAGGCAACCGGCGTTGCTAGGATATTTGAAGAGAAATTTGATGAAGATATAAATGTGGATGGTTCAAGGAGATATGCTTGGATAAGAGTAGAAGATATCAAAACGAGATATGTTATGGAAAAAGCCCAATATGAGCTTTCTTTTACGCTGCCAAAGGGCTCTTATGCCACAAATGTCGTGGATGTTTTAAAAGGTGAGAGCTGTTAATAAAACAATACTGCCCCAATATGCTTTTTAGTAAAAATTATGTTATAATCAAATAAAAAGGAGAGATGATGCAAGTAGCATATCAACTTAGTAGTAATGAACTTGATAGCTCTTTTTTGAAGTCCGTTAAACAACTTTTTAAAGATAAAAATATAGAGATTATAATCTATGATGAAGACGAAGAAGATAAAAAGCTTGGCTCTATTTTGGCAAATAGTATGGCTGATAAAACAGTAGTTAGTGAAAAAGATTTTCTAAAAGCTTTGCATGAAGATTGAGATAAGAAGCTCTCTTTTAAAAGATATCAAAAAGATTCAAAAAGCTCAAAAGCTTAGATTAGAAGAGGTTTATTTGTCTTTAAAAGAATGTGAAGAGATAGCACAAATACCAAATATCAAGAAGCTCAAAGGTTTTGAGAATTTTTATCGTATCAGGATTGGTGACTATAGACTTGGACTTGCGATAGAGGATGATATGGTCATTTTACTTCATTTTTTACACAGAAAAGATATTTATAAATTTTTTCCTTAGTAAAAATAGGGAGAGGATTTCTCTCTCCAACTCTCCTGAGTTGGATTATTTTAATCAAATCTGCATTCCTACTCAGAGAGTGGGAGTTTCCACCTTTAAAAAACATTTTAAAAGCTATTTTTATTTTGGTGGGTTAGCTAACCCACCATTTACTTTTTAGTTAAATCAAAATAATATACCTTGAGGGTCAAGCCATCCTCATACTTGTATGATAGCTTTGATGGATTTTCATCATCTTTTGGATAGATCAAATAAAGATGATTGTTGTCATACTTTTTGCCGTAAGCATAGAGTTGATACATATCACTTTGGCTTATATCTTTTTCCTCTTTGATGATTTTCCACTTTGTATCTGCGATAATCACTTTTTTATTATTTTCTTTTCGTTTTATAACAATATCAGGGCGAAGTGCAAATTTTCTTGGATTTTCTACTAGATGTTTTCCACTATCTTGCAAACTCACATCAAAGCCTTTTTTCTTTAGATAATGACCTATATAACTCTCAAAAAGCAAGTTCATATCAAACAGCAATGCAAAAGCTATATCATTGCCCTTATAAGGGCTAAATGAATTTTCAAGTAAAAATGTCTTACACCATAAAAGCACCTGCTCATAATCTCTCATTTGGCGATTTGGTTTTACTTTTCCAAAATCAGTTTTAAAGTCATGAGAGATACCAATCTCGTCAAATACGAACAAAAACTCTCGTATGCGTTGCTGATTTTTGTTTGATTTGGACTTTTGATAGAGGTATTGCAGCGTGGTTTTAATCAGTCTATTTTCAACTCTATCGCTGCTAAACTCATCGAATGCCGCGAAAAATCGCTCTTTGTGTATGTAGTTGTACTTTATCTGTTCGTTTATCTTTAATTTGCCTTTGAGGAATTTTAGGTTATCCTCTTTGGGGATATAGTCCGACTTGATGCCTTTTTGTATAAGTTTTGATAACTCTTCTAAAAACATAGAGATAAATATCTCCAAAAGCGGCATATTTTTGCTTTGCACATTTGCCATATTAAAGTTTTTAAATGGAGATTTTCGCAAAGTTTTGAGCATTTTTATCAAAATCTCTTTTGATTTATCTTCGTCCACATTATGAATTTTTGGCAATATCTCTATGGTTGTGCCATCTTTTGTTTGGATAACTCCTACGAAGTTTTGAGCCTGTAAAACTTTGCCATATCCTTTTCTTGTAGTGATTTTGAGGTATTGAATTGTTTCGTTTTCAAGTACAAATTTCTCTAAAGCTTCAAAACTATCTTTATTTATGTAGTTATTTTCACTGTCGTTTTTGTATTGAAGATATTCAAACTCTTTTAATACTATTTGTTTTGCCATTTAAATATCTCAAGTATTAAGATTTTTTCTTTTTCAACCTTGTAAATAATCGTATAACCATTATATATCATATCACGATATGCGCCATCTTCAAAATAATATGATGACCTATATTTCAGGGGGAAATGTACCAAATCTTCTATTTTTCGGTTGAGTTCATTTTCAAAATCTATAGCAGCTGATTTTTTATCTTTTGAGATGTACAAGAGTATGCCAGTCAAAGCCTTTAAAAACTTAGGCTTTTTCTCTATTGTCATCGTTCGATACCTAACTCATCTTTAAAAAATCGATTCATTTGCTCTTCGTACTCTGCTTCACTCAACCCCACTTCTTGCTCCGCCTCATAAACTCTTCGTCGTACCTCTTCAACACTACTTACCACTATACTTTGTGGATAGTTGTTTTCAAAGTCATAATCGTCATCCTCAACAATCTGCACTTTATGGTCATTAACCAAACTATCTATCATCGCTTTGAAATGTGGGAAAAAGCTATCTTCTACTCTAAGATTAAGTGTTTTCATTTTATACTCCTTTGGAATTTACTATACTCAAATTCATTTTTTATAGTATAGCGAAATTTATCATTTTCTATATATTCAGTTTGTCTAAATTCATTATCAAAAATATCATCTTTGACAACTACTTTTTCGACAAACCCATCTCCTAAAACCATCATTATCTTCTCCCAATCGTCGTAAAAATACTCTTGCAATAATGGAATAACTCTATTTCTCATAACATTATCCAAGTCATCTTTGCTCTTTATATCTATGAAATACGCATGTCCGATAGTGTGGTCTCTGTCATAAAGATATTCAACTCTTTTGTTTATCGTTTCAAGCATTGATTTGATATTTATATTTTCAACTTCCAAACCATTTAAGGCTTCCAAATCTGGCAACATCTCCACAAATTCAAATCTTCTGCGAAGTGCCGTATCCATTAATGCAATACTTCTATCGGCTGTATTCATAGTCCCAATGATGTAGAGATTTGAAGGCACTCCAAAATTATCTCCACTATATGGCAATCTGACTCGTATCTCTTCCTCTGCTCCTATTCGTTTGCTTGGTTCGATGAGAGTGATGAGTTCACCAAAGATTTTAGAGATATTGCCTCTGTTTATTTCATCGATGATGAGGATGTAGTTT
>DYLZ01000046.1 GCA_020721775.1 Sulfurovum sp. | reverse complement strand
CTTGCTTGTTTCCCCACCAATGAATTACCACTATTGATTTTATGGTATAATTAACCCAAAAAGGATGTGAGTTTGGATGCATTATTTAAAATCATATTTGTATTTACGCTTTTTGCAATAGAGTTGTTGGCATTTCAGACAAACGGTACAAACAGCATTACACTTGGATGGGACAAGCTAAATCATACGGTAGCATTTATGACGCTTTATTTGCTTATATCGTTATCATTTAGAGATTTTATAAACACTAAATACAAAATAATTTTATTGCTAATAATAGCCGTTCAAATTGAGATGGTGCAGTCCTTTTTGCCAAATAGAGAAGCCTCCCTGCTGGATATAATAGCAGATATGACGGGCGTGATGGTTGGATATATTTTGTGGCATAAGATATTTGATTATAAGCTACTATATAGTTTTGCATCTAAAAATTGAGCGAATGAGAATTGATTAAAGGATATAGATGTTCAAACTAAACGACAATGAACTGTTAGAGTATATAAAAGAAGATGTGCCATACCTTGATCTGACCACCACACTCCAAGATATGCCGGACAAAAAAGCAAGAATGCAAATTTTTACGAGAGAAGATGTGATAGTATCGTGCAGTGAAGAGGCATCAAGAGTAGCAGAGCTTATAGGCTGTGAAATAAATTTTGCCCTTCCATCAAGATCAATTGCCAAAAAAGGTGATATTTTACTTGAATTTAGCGGAAATTATGAAAATGTTCAAAGCGCATGGAGATTGACACAGTTGCTGCTGGAATACTCATGTAAAATTGCAACATATGCTTACAATATGAAACAAGAAATTGCAAAAGCAAATCCGCATTGCGAACTTTTGGTTACTAGAAAACATTTTCCTTTTGCAAAAAGATTTTGTATCAAATCAATTATGTGCGGCGGGGCTATGCCTCATAGACTTGGTCTTAGTGAAACGGTGCTGTTTTTTGCGCATCATCGCAAAGTATATGAGAATGATGAAGCATTTTATGAAGCATTGCATGATATTAAAATAAAAGCATTAGAAAAAAAGATAATAGTAGAGCCAAAAGATTTTAATGACGCCATAGCATTAATGAAATATGGAGTAGATGTATTGCAAGTTGATAAGAGCAGTATTGAGGATTTGAAAGCCATAGTATCCAATAGAGATAAAAATCATCCAAATGTTCGCATATTAGCAGCTGGAGGAGTAAATATCAAGAATGCATATGAATTCGCCAAAACCGGAGTAGATGCGATTGTTACAAGCAGTATTTACTTTTGCGGAATGGCAGATATGGGAAGCAACATGGAGATTGTCTCTTAAAAAATTATACTTTTTTCGCTACAATAAAAAAAATTAAAATGAACAGGCATTGCATGAAAGATGATAAATTAGAACAGATTGCCGATGCAATTTCGAAAATATTGGATCTTCTTGGCGAAGATACAAATCGTGAAGGGCTTATAAAGACGCCCATGCGAGTTGCAAAAGCTTTAGATTTTTTAACAAGCGGCTATAACGAAAATCCTCATGATATACTAAATGAAGCTCTTTTTTCTACTAGCAACGATGAGATGGTTTTGGTGCGCGACATTGAATTTTACTCTATGTGCGAGCATCATATATTACCCATAATCGGCCGCGTTCATGTTGCATACATTCCTGACGGAAAAGTTGTCGGGCTTTCAAAGATACCAAGAATTGTAAATGTATTTGCTAGACGCTTGCAAATCCAAGAACAGCTAACCGAGCAAATAGCAGATGCGATTAGCGAGACTATAAAACCTAAAGGTGTTGCCGTAGTTGTTCATGCAAGACATATGTGTATGGAGATGAGGGGCGTACAAAAGATAAACTCAACTACTGTTAGTTCTGCGCTTCGCGGACTTTTCAAAAGCGATGAGAGAACAAGAAGCGAGTTTTACGATCTCATAAATAGTCCTACGCCATCTAATTTTTAGCATTTTATTTTTGTTTAAGAATAAAAAGTGTATTATCAAATAAATTAAGATAAAAAAAGTCTTATTTAAAAATAGGGGAAAAAATGAGAGTTTATTTAGACAACAATGCTACAACGATTGTAGATCCGCATGTTTATGAGGCAATGGAGCCGTTTTTTTGTCAAAAATATGGCAATCCAAACTCTTTGCACCAATTTGCAAGCGATACTCACAAACCGCTAAAAGATGCATTACAAAAGATATATGCAGGTATCAATGCAAAAAGCGAAGATAGTGTAGTTATAACATCCTGTGCAACAGAGAGCAATAACTGGGTTCTTAAAAGTATATACTTTGAGTATATATTAACAGGAAGAAAAAATCATATCATAATAAGCGAAGTTGAACATCCAAGTATTATGGCAACCGCAAAATTTTTAGAATCAAAAGGGTGTAAAGTAACTTATCTCCCGATCAATAGCGAAGGCATTATTGAAGCCCACACGGTTCGTGATTTTATCACAGACAAAACTGCATTAGTATCTATCATGTGGGTAAATAATGAGACAGGAGCTATTTTCCCTATAAAAGAGATAGGAGAGATATGCGCGCAAAAAGGCGTTCTTTTTCATACTGACGCTGTGCAGGCTATAGGAAAAATTCCTGTCAATGTTCAAAGCGCCAACATTGATTATTTGACTATGTCTGCGCATAAGTTTCATGGACCAAAAGGGGTAGGGGCTTTATATATGAAAAAAGGTAAAGAATTAACTCCGCTTTTGCATGGCGGAGCGCAAATGAACGGTTTTCGTTCCGGCACTCTCAATGTAGCAGGGATTGTCGGCATGGGCAAAGCTATGGAGCAAGCAATTGATTCGTTGGATTTTGAAATGAGTGAAGTAAAAGAACTTAGAGATAGGCTTGAAGATGCCTTACTTGAAATTCCTGATACATTTGTAGTTACCCCAAGAGCTAAAAGATCTCCAAATACGATCCTGGTCTCCTTTAGAGGAATAGAAGGTGAAGCTATGTTATGGGATCTAAATCGCGCCAATATAGCTGCCAGCACAGGAAGCGCATGCGCGAGCGAAGATTTGGAAAGCAATCCGGTCATGGAGGCAATAGGTGCTGAAGCAGACCTTGCGCATACTGCGATAAGATTTTCTCTAAGTAGATATACTACAAGCGAAGAGATAGACTATACTATAGAAGTAGTAAAAAATGCAGTGAAAAGACTTAGAGCAATTTCAAGCTCTTACGCATATGCTCCGACCGGTTACAACAACGGACTAAATGAAAGTCATTAATAAAAAAATAAATCAACGAGGATATAAAAATGGGAATAGATAGTTTGATAGGCGGTACTATTTGGGATGAGTACAGCCAAAAAGTTTGTGAACTTATAAATAACCCTAAAAATATGGGTGAAATTACACAAGAACAAGCTGATGCGTTGCAAGCCAAGCTGATTGTGGCAGATTTTGGTGCCGAGAGCTGCGGTGATGCAGTACGACTTTACTGGGCAGTAGATCCAAAAACTGATGTAATTTTAGAATCTAAATTCAAAAGCTTTGGATGTGGTACGGCAATAGCCAGCAGCGATACAATGGCCGAGCTTTGCAAAGGAAAAACAGTTGATGAAGCAGTTAAAATAACAAACATAGATGTAGAAAAAGCTATGAGAGACACTCCTGATGTGCCTGCAGTTCCGCCTCAAAAGATGCACTGCTCTGTAATGGCATATGATGTCATCAAAAAAGCGGCCGCACTATATAAAGGTGTAGATATAGAGAGTTTTGAACACGAGAAAATAGTTTGTGAATGCGCAAGAGTGAGCCTATCTACTCTGCGTGAAGTAATTAGATTAAATGATCTCACATCCATAGAACAGATCACGGATTACACTAAAGCAGGTGCATTTTGTAAATCATGTATCCGCCCGGGAGGACATGAAGCCAGAGATATATATTTGGTTGATCTGTTAGAAGAATATCAAAAAGAAAAACTTGCAAAACAAGCTGATAGCAGTTATGATGCTCCATTTGCTCAAATGACCATAGTTCAAAGGCTTAAAGCCGTTGAGAAAGTAATTGATGACAACATAAGACAAATGCTTATAATGGACGGCGGCAATATAGAAATACTTGATATAAAAGAAAACGGCGCAAACTTTGATATATATATCCGTTATCTTGGCGCTTGTAGTGGATGTGCGAGTTCAAGCTCAGGCACGCTGTTTGCAATAGAAAGTATACTGAAAGATAAACTTGATGAAAATATAAGAGTGATTCCTCTATAAAAGATAGGGTTTTACCCTATCAAATCTCACACTCACACTTACGCTCACACAAAATCAAATTTATTATTTAACAACTATCTTTTTAACTCCTCTATATATACTTCTAAACAAAACAAAAATAATATAAACTACAAGCGTAAATACAAGCGGATGAATAGCACCTATCCCATATGCTCCTGCCTCCGGCAAAGCTTCTATATGATCAACAGGATGACTGATCCATTCTTTAAAATGCATTACGATAGATAAAAATAGAAATATTCCAATAAATATATATAACTCTTTTTTCATATACGACGATCCTTATAAAATATGCGCAATGGTATCAAAAAAAATTGAGAGATTTATTAGAAAATAATAATTATCTGCCGAATCGGCAGATAATAAGATCAATGATGAGTATCGCTATCTAGGTTAAATAGCTTAGTTCCAACATAATATAATGCCAAACATATGCCAAGCCCGCCCAAAGAGATCATTATCTCAGCTGCTGATGGGAAGTAGTGTACCCACTGTGGAGCAAGCTGATACTGCTCTGTTTTCATCATTTGAAGCGGTTTTAGTTGTGTATCATGTACTAGATTATAGCGCATAAAGAATATCCCAACCATACCGCCAAGAGATGCATAAAAAAGTTTTTTTGTATCATCACCTTTGCTTTTTAGAATGATATATATTGGGATAAGCATTGCCAAAATAACCTCTGCCCAAAATGTCCATGAACCCAATATGTGAATAGCTACCCCTGAACGATTTTCCATGCCTCCATATATGTCAGTTAACATTTTCCATGTTACAAAGAAGATCAAGATAGAAATAAGCAAGCCTTGAATTTTTGCCAAGTTGGATAACATAACTTGCACTTCTTTGGTAAAATTCAATTTATATCTAAAGCCCATCATGATAAATGCTATAAAAATACCTGTAATAAATGCTGTCAAAATAAAATAAGTAGGATAAAATACGCCATTAGATATGGTTCTCGCATTCAAAAATCCAAAAACTCCACCAAGATTTGAGTGTGCCGCAAGCCCTACCAGTAAACCGATAAGTCCAAATGTTCGCGCGTTTTTCATATCATTTTTCAACAAAAACATAAACTCTATAATCATAAAAGTAAGATATAAACCATAAAGAGTCCCCATCCACCAAATAGCACTTCTAAGACCCGGGCTAACAATATTGTAGATCAACATAGTTACAGGATGTCCTATCTCAAATGCGATAACCGCAAATCCGGATAAAATAGTAACAATAGATCCGAATATCGCTCTTTTTGAGATAAGCATATAGTCTTTAAAACCAAATACATCACCAAGGGAGCCAACTATACAAAGACCTGTTGAGCTAACAACAAAAAAGATATAAACCGCAATAAGCAACCCCCACGGATGTTCTCTAGTAACATTGTAAGCATGATGTCCATGCAACAAATACATCAACACGCCCATAATAAAAAGTCCCAATAATAGTGCTATCACGCCAGCTAATATTTTATTTTCTTTCGTTTTTTCAAAAGATAAAATATCTTTGATCGTTATTTTATTGTAAGGAATTGATGCAATAAACTCTTTAATCTCTTTTATACTAAATTTTTTAACTGTTTGTTCCATTCCTGTCTCCTTACAGCATATAAAATAGTTTTGGCTTAGTACCAAGATGTGTTTTGAGAGTAAAATGCTCTCTGGTTCTTAACAATACGCTTATTTCGCTATTTGGATCATCAAGATCTCCAAAAATTCTCACTTTTGTAGGACAGGTATTTTGACAGGCTGTTGTAGTCTCACCTCGAGCAAGTCTTGTTTCGCTGCAAAAATTGCACTTATCAACAGTCATTGTTCTACTATCAACATATCTTGCATCATAAGGGCATGCATTCATGCAATAACTGCACAATATACATTTATCAGCATCTACTCTGACAACTCCATTATCATCATAATATGTTGCATGTGTCGGACATACCTCTTCGCATGGTGCATTTTCACAATGTTGGCATTGGCTCGGCATAAATGCCGCTGATGCTATATTAAGTAGTGGCCAAATCCCATCCGGCTCATTTCCTCCTACCCATATACGATGCTTCTCAGCACCAAGCTCAACTCCATTTTCCTCTTTGCATGCTACTTCGCATGCTTTGCAATTTATACAATTTTTATAATCTAATGCCATTCCATAATTTGCCATCTCTTACACCTTTCTTATCTCTACATTTGTTTCGTGCATTGCCGCTGCTCCATATATAGGTTCAACCTTGTCTGTTATGACGGCATTATCATTTCCTCCATTTTTATATGCCCAAGTCAGCTCTTCGCTCTGTGAACCAAATCCATGAATAAAAAATACAACATTCGGAGCTATTTGTTCTGTCGGGTATGCCTTTATAGTAACCTTTCCTGTCGGACTGGAAACTTCAACTTCATCGCCAAACTCTATATTCATCTCGTCTGCCACTCTTTTATTTATCCAAACATAATTTGAAGGCATTAGGTCGTGAAGCATTGAATTGTTTGCCGTACTGCTCTGAGTGTATTGTGCATGTCTGCCTGTAAGCATTCTAAATTTACCCTTTGGAACAACAAATGCAAAATCATTTTTCCATGTAGGCATCGGATCAATTCCTTTTTCTGCTAAAAATGCCAAATTACACTCTACTTTTCCGCTTTCTGTTTTAGGAGCGCCGTTATTTACGCTGTATGCTTTTTCACTTTCAGGATAATATTGAAACTCATTTGCTGAAACTTGTTTAAAGAATTGTTTCATATTAGGATAAAAAACACCGTGCTCTTTAAGGGCTTTAACACCCTCTTCGCCATAAAGTTCGTGCACCATGTGCTCGTTTATCTTTTCTTGAGATTCTTTAAACGGCAGGGATATATCAAATTCAGCAAATATATCCTCTTCGCTTTTTGGTGCGCTTGCAATAGTTGCATTTGCGTCTTCAGTTGTGTTTGTATCTGCTGCAGAGTTAGCGATTTTAGATATCATATCCTGCACATCCATATCATATTTTTTTGTTATCTCAAAAAGAGGTTTTGATATTTTTTGAGTTAAACCTCTAAGTATCTCAATAAGAGGTTTTGACTCATACATAGGCTCAATAACTTTATTTCTTTGTGCTATAGACGGCTCCACTCCCGGAAATGTATTAACAGGATCAGTTCTTTCCAAATATGTACATTCCGGCAATACTACATCAGCATACATCACGGTATCGCTTGGCATAGTATCAATAACTACCGTTAGCTCCATTTTTTTCATCATTTGGGCTGTTTTTTTAGTATTTGGCATATTTAACATAGGATTGTGCTTATACACAAACATTCCTCTTACTTTGTACGGCATCCTATTTTCTAAAAATCTATCTCTCCAAGCAAGCCAAGAGCCACTTTCAGTTACTATGGCGCAGTCATCATATCTGGGCTTACCTTCTCCTCTATCTACTTCTTGAACAGCCCTTGATGCCGCCTGAAAATACAAAGGTGCTAAGCCTTCATGAGTGCCGAGCTCTAGTTTTTTACCAAAAACTAATCCGCCTTTTGTATCAATACCGCCGCCAAGCGCTTGAAATATTGCCATCGCACGGCGAAGCTGGAAATCATTGGCGGCAAATGTACTTCTTCTGCCCGGATAATAAATAGCTTTTGGAGCATGCTGCATAAATTCTCTTGCTATTGTATATATCTCTTTTGCCGGTATCGCTGTAATTTTTGATGCCCACTCCGGAGTATAGCCATGGCTGATAATATGATTTTTATAAATTTCAAAATCGTTAAAATTTGCTTCAACATACTCTTTGTTATACAGCTCTTCTTTTAACACTACATATGTTAAAGCCAGTACAAACGCCAAATCTGTTCCCGGGTTTATAGGCAGCCATTTATCAGCTTTTGCAGCAGTATTTGTAAATCTAGGGTCTATACAAACAAGTTTAGTTCCTCTGCCTTTTGTATTTTTAAATAGTGTCATAGTATCAGGCGTAACAATTGCTTCTGCCCTATTTGCTCCTGCCATAATAACATAAGTTGCATTTTCTAGATCGGCTCCGGGATAAGCTCCAAGGGTAAGATTGTACGCAGATGATACTGTTTGTAAACAGATCGAAGCATGATTTAGCCAATTTGAAGAACCAAACGCACTATAAAATGTTTTAAATGTATGTTCTGCCATTCCCTCTCCGGCACAAAATAGGAAACTAGAGCGGTTATCTTGTTCTTCGTCTAATATTTTTGCCATTCCCGGAAATTTATCTGTGCCATTTAGTATGGCATTGTATGCTTCATCCCATGTAACTCTTTTAAATTTGCCTTCACCTTTTTCTCCTACTCTAATCATAGGATATTTAAGTCTATCAGGATCATAAAGCGCCTGAATACCGGCATTTCCTCTTGGACAGAGCATATTTTTCGACTTTGGAAACATGGGGTTTGGATCAAGTTTTGTAACTATTCCATTTTCAACTCTTGCGATCGCGGCGCATTTATTGACGCACATTTCACACAGAGTGGGTACCAATTTAGCCTTACCAGTGCCTGTTTTAGTTGTTATAGAGAGTTCTCCTTGTTCTTCTTTTTCTTCTGAAAAAAGAGGCGAAACACCCACCGATGTCCCCCCTATAACACTTAGAGCAACACTCCCCTGAAGAAATTTTCTTCTAGAAATTTCTATAGCCATTTGTCCTCCTTAAATATGAAAAAGGTAAACTTAACGCAAACTTATAATTTAAATTTGTCAAAAAGCTTTAGAGGATTATACAAAATTTAACTTATAAAAAAGATAAATT
>DYLZ01000045.1:7831-9214 GCA_020721775.1 Sulfurovum sp. | reverse complement strand
TACTGTAAAACCTATCAATATATTTTTTGTTTTATACTATTGTTGTACTTAGTCAATAGCTCTTTTAATTTTTTCTTGTCTATTTTAATATTTTTATTACCTTTTTGCTTTGCATACAAATTCTTAACCATCTCTTCAACTTCTATGTCTTCTTTGGCATACGGCATTAATTGTGATAATGAATTTTTCATTGAAAGTGATTTTTGTTTTGTTTTTTTAATCTTAACAAATCTACTTAAAAACAGAATAAAAAGCGTAGCAATAACGCCAAAAATAAAATATAACCAAAATGGCACACCGTGTGAATCATTGTTCGCATGGCTGATAACTACTTCTTGATCTTTATTGCCACTTCCATTTACAATGATATTTTGAGCCGGAATAGTTTTGGTTGTTACTTGCATAGTTGATGTGTTTAAGACCGAAATTTCAATAGCCGGAATTGTAAAGTTGTGATCTCCTATAAAAACATAATCTTTTTTATATGTTGAGTGAATTTCATTTGCTCCAAACGATTTCGTAGTTATTGCTTTTTGGGAATAAACAGTGACGCCATCAATAGAAAAGTTTAAATCTCTCATACTGTCTACATCACCGTTACCACTAATATTTAGTGTCATAATTACCGGTTTGTTCGCTGTTGTACTTGTTGATGACAAGTTGCGTGAAATATCAAAATTGCCTATTAGATCTGTTTGAATATTTGGATCTTTTACAGTTATGTTAAGAGCGTTAGATACTAAATTTTCTATTTTAGGAATAGATGTCTCAATAGTTATACCCATAAAATCGATTGATTGCACTGAGTTTTGTGCAACGATTTCTACTCTTGCCGGGCTTATCGTAAATGATCCGGCGTTTTGCGGTGTTAGCATATACCTCAACTCTGTTCTTTTAATATCATTTGTAATTGTTGTAACCGGCTGCTTATCCTCTGTGACACTAAATCCGCTAAAATCAGGCTTTTGGTAATTTTTACCGTCAATCATCAATCCGTTTTTTTCAGAAATAATAACAGTAACAATAAACGGCTCACCTACCAGTACACTGCTTTTACTACTCTTCATTGATAGAGTTATACCATCTAAGCCAAATATTGCAGAGACAGATATAGCAACTATCCATAAATACCTACCAAGGATTTTTATCACTATTGCTCCTTTGTGTTTTTTGGAACTGATACATCATTGTTGGCATCTTTTTCTTCTCGAGTTTTCTAGCTATATTACTCATCTCTTTTTGCTCTTGTGACATTTTTGATTTTTGATATTGGTTTTTTTGTGGTCTATTTTGATTGCCGGTTTTCTCTTTTTGGTTATTGCCGTTTTGCTGATTGTTATTATTTTTATTATCCTTTTTATCTTGTTCTTTATCTTGTTCTTT
>DYLZ01000045.1:0-7731 GCA_020721775.1 Sulfurovum sp. | reverse complement strand
TTGTGTTTTTGTTTTTTTGCGAGATCAAGGTTGAATTTTGTATCTTTATCAAACCTAATCTTTAAAGCTTTTTCATATGATTTGATAGCGTCATCAACTCTATTGTCTTTAAAGTAACTATTGCCGATATTATGATAAATAGTTGCTTTATCTATATTTTTTGTCTGCAAATAACTATCTATGGCTTTTTGATATTCTCCGGCTTTGTAATAACTATTGCCTAAATTATACATTTTTTTATCACTATCCGATACTTTTTGAAGTTCTTTTATGCTCTTCTTGTAATCATTTTTCATATAAGCGTCTTTTGCTTTTTTTTCATAAAAAAAATCCAACCAGCTAGCACTTAAAGTAGATATAAACAATATTATCAAAACAGCAAATCTCATCTCAAATCCTTTTGTTCGGTAGAGATACTAGTGATAATAAAAGCAAAAAGAGTGAAAAAGCCAACGGTATATAAAACAACTCATCTCTTTGTATTTTTTTACTGCTATACGAATGTGCCGTGTTGCTGTTGCTATGTATAACTTGCACAAGTCCGGCAATATCTTTATCTCCATACGAGGCTTTGATATATGCTCCGCCGCTTTTAAGCGCAATATTGCCAAGTTCTTCGTTTTGCTTTGTTATTGCCGCTACACCATCCGAAAGCATTATCGGTTTGTTATTTTTGTCCAAAACCACTGCTCCACTCTCTGTGCCTACCAAAATAGCATATAGTTTAATATTTTCATTCAATATCTTTTGACGAAAAGTATCAAGCTCCTTCTCATCTCCTCCATCACTTACCACAATAGCTATTTTCTCTTTTTGTTTTTTTGTCAGATCAACCAAAATATCTGCCAGATCATCATAATTGGTTGCAGTGTCTGTTATCATATTTGAGCTTATACCATCAAGCATATCAACAAGCGCAAAAGTATCATTTGTATAAGGCGAGACCAAAAAAGCATTTCCTGCAAATGCAATAAGCGAAATTTCATCGCTTGACATAAGTTCGATTAGTTTTTTTGTTTTTTTCTTCGCAAACTCTAATCTATTTGGATAATTATCCTCACTTCTCATTGAGCCTGATATATCAATAGCGACAACCGCATTGATACCTGCTTGTGTAATATTTAGCTCTTTTTCATTTGAAACCGGTCGAGAGAGTGCAATTATCATTAAAAAAAGAGAGGTAAGAAATATGATATTTCTTAGTCTTGGCGGCAAATATTTATCGTTAACTTCAATCTTATTTAAAACATCTTTGCTAAAAATCCTATCAAGTTTATCTTTGTTGGTCAAAATAAGAGTGGCAAAAATTAGAAATGGAATACCTAAGATCCAAAACATATTTGGGTATAAAAAGTGTACCAAACTATACCTCCTTATTTGTTTTGAAATATAGATAAAAGATCAAACTCAGCCATGCCAAAAATAGTGGATAAACAAAAAGGTGTTCAGTATATATTTTTGGTTTCATATCAAGCTTACTCTTCTCTAATGTATCTATTGTGTCATATATATTTTGCAATGTTTTTGCATCTTTTGCTTCAAACGATTTTCCATTGCCGCTACTTGATAGCATCTCAAGATACTCTTTATCATACCCGTCCCCAAACCCGATAGTATAAAGTTTAATATTAGATTTTTTCATCAAAGAGATAAGTTCGTTTTTTTCAACTATACTTTGGTTTTCCATTCCATCAGTTAGCAATATTGCAACTTTTGATTTTGCTTTACTTCTCATTAACATACTGTAGCTTTGTGAAATTGCATCATTTATTGCCGTTCTGGCTCCTGCAATACCAACTTGCTGCATCCATAGCAAGGAACGCAAGAGATGTTTATCAAATGTAAAAGGAGAGGCAACAAATGCAGCATCACCAAATGTCACCAATCCAATCCTGTCATTACTTCTATTTTCAATAAAATTATCAATAACACTCTTTGCCACATCAAATTTACTCTCACCAACCATACCATAACCCACTCCATCAAGCATTGATTGGCTTGCATCAAGTATCACAACTATATCTTTTCCGTTTTTATAGTCCACTCCGGATGCCTCTTTAAATACAGGTGATGCCAGGGCTGTAACTGCGAGGATTATTCCATTCCACTTTAGTATATTTAGCCAATTAACTCTTTTTTTTTCGCTCAATAGCAATAAATAGAGATGAGGAAAATATATTGATCTGCTTTTTTCTTTGCACCAAATACTGCATATTATAAATATCAGTATTAACAAAAAAACGGATGGATACTCAAAGCTAAAATCACCCATCCAATACCTCCATAAAAAGGTTATAGTAGTTGATCGTCTCTTGATCTGCGCTATCTACTATTTTTTTATATTTATATTTAATAAGCATAGATTCTAATTGATCAAAAATCTCTTTGCTCCTACTGTCAGTTGCAACCAACCTGCCGTATCTACTTATCGCATACGCACTCTCTTTTGGGTTATCCCAGTTTATGGATTTTAGCTGCTTTATATACTCTTTGCGAATATCTATTTTTTTTCTTTTTACCCATTTAACCATCATAGCCGCAAGCCAAAAAATAAGTGCCAAAATAACCACAACACAAAATGCAACAAATAACCAATATAGCAAATCATTACCTTGCATATATGGCTTAATGTCTCTTAGCTCTTGCATTATCTAATGCCTCTTTTTAGTGATATATATACATTCTCATCTGTATATATCTTAACCATTCTCATTCCATATTTATTGCAATGGTTAAATAGCTTAATATCATTTTCATCTATTGCTTTTTTATATTTTGATATTTTTTTTTCATTTACATCCCCTATTGAAGTTGTGCCATTTTCTATATCAACAAGACCGATATAACCTAAAGAAAAAGGATTCTCCTCAAATCTATCTCTCACACAAATCAATGTAATGTCATGTTTTTTTGAAAGTTTTGCAAAATTAATATCACCTACGAAATCAGCTACTATATATAAAAGTGTTTTATGTTTCAGTCTCCTATTTAGCTCATCTGACATTAAGCTATAGTCGCTTATCTTGCCTATCTGCTTAAAGCTATTCATGCTATCTAAAAATTGATGTACACCAAACGCTCTCTTAGTTGGTTTAATATATTGATAGAGCTTATCTGAAAACAGATAGCCGCTAAATGTATCACTTGCACCTATTGCGGCCATACCTATCATGGCAACTGCTTCCATCATAGTTTCGCTTTTTTGTCTAGCCGTTCCAAAATATGTTGAGCCTCCGAGCATAACTGCAACAGCTACATTAAATTCCCGCTCTTCATTATATACTTTTATATATGTTTTGTTAGTTTTTGCGCTGCTATTCCAGTCAATTTTTCTAACATCATCACCATAAACATATTCACGAAGTTCGCTAAACTCAAAACCTTCTCCGTGAACTTTTGATGGATGATTTCCAAGTCTCTCACCATATATCTGTTTTTTGGCTTTTAAAATTAAATTTTTAATAATCATTTACTATGGGACTGGCAAATAAGATATTATTGTATTTATTATTTCATCAGTTGTTATGCCTTTTGCTTCAGCCTCATAACTTATAATAATTCTATGCCTTAAAACTTCTGCCGCTATATATGCTACATTCATAGGCGATACATATGACTGATCATGAAGATACGCAATAGCTCTTGATGCTTTATAGAGATCAATACTTGCCCTTGGCGATGCTCCAAACTCTATTAGATCGTCTAATTCATCAATACCGTACCTACTTGGCTCTCTGGTTGCCATAACTATATCCACGATATACTCTTCAACCTCTTTATCTATATGCAGTCCATTCATCTCTTTTTGAGCAAGCTCTAGCATATCTCTATCGACAACTCTGTTTATGATTCCAAAATCACTGTTCGCTACTCTTTTTGCTATCTCTAACTCTTGCTCTTTTGTATTGTAACCTACTATGACTTTCATCATAAATCTATCTAATTGAGCCTCCGGAAGGGCATATGCTCCTTCGTTTTCGATAGGATTTTGAGTAGCTAAAACCAAAAATGGCAAATCAAGCTTATGAGTCTCATCTCCTATTGTTACTTGCTTCTCTTGCATTACTTCTAAAAGAGCTGATTGAACCTTTGCAGGCGCTCTATTTATCTCATCCGCTAAAAGCAAATTGGTAAAAACCGGTCCTTTTTTGACCTTAAATTGATTGGTACTTGGGTCATAAAGCTCTGTTCCCACTATATCACTAGGCAATAGATCGGGTGTAAACTGAACCCTACTAAATTTAAGCCCCAAAGCTTGCGAGAGAGCATTTACTGTTGTGGTCTTTGCCACGCCCGGCACACCTTCTAATAGTATATGACCCTTGCATAGCAGCCCTACTACAAGAGCCTCTATCATTTTATCTTGCCCAACTATGACTTTTTTTAATTCACTTTTTATAACATCAAATATGTTTATCATTTAATACTCCAATAAATATGAAATACAAACATTAGTTGTATAAATTAATAGAATATCAATCAAGACATTTAACCTCTATCTGTTTTTTATCATTTTTGAGCCAATTAGAAAGGCTGCTATAGACCCTAAAAAATGAGATCCAAAATCTAAAAGCTGACTTAAAAACTCTCCATCTTTTATATAATCTATAAGCTGATCTACGGTAACATATATCATACTTACCGTAAAACCTATCAATATACTTTTTATTTTATACTTTGGAAAATAATTAAATACTATATATCCTACCAAACCTGTCATTATAAGCCCGCCTGCAAAATGGCTAAACTCGCTTGCTATACCGTTACTTGCACTAGCTATTGAACTGATCAAGATCAAAAACAAAACAACATTTTTATACATTAGGCTCCTCCGTTTGTTTATATCGTGGTATCTTGTTTACAAATTTAACTATTATAAGTATTATGAGCCATGCTAAAATCATAGTTATGATCGTATGGCTTAAAAAATGATCTCCGACAACCATTTTATATATACCCATACTCCAGCCTACTACCATAGCCGCAATTAGGGATAAGGTCTTATTTCTCTTTGAATGAAACAAAAAGTATAGACTTAAAAGCGCAAATCCTGCGCTTGCGTGACCTGCCGGCCAACAAGCTCTTTGTTTTTTATTGGCATATTCGGGAGTATAGCGTTCCCATACGGCAGTTCTAGGCATCTCTCCATTGTATCTTATCTCTGCATGAGGACATGGCATATTTGTTGTTTTCTTTAACCCGCCGACAACTGTTGGCACCAATATGCTTGATAAGACTACTATCAAAAGACCTTTTTGGTAGCTTTTCAACTTACCTTTTAAAGACGCATACAGATATGTTATGATAAAAATAGTTCCAACTATAAGCAATGCTCTTTTGATCCCGTCATAAAATATAAATCTCCAAGGCTGAAGCGACTCATCCAATATCCATTTGTGTGTTTGAAAATTGTAAAATTGATCTTGCAGATAAATATCTATATCGCTAAGACCAAAAAACAGTATTACCGCTGCCAAAACAACAAATGTGGTTCTTATCTGTTTATCTATATGCATTTACCATATCCTTCTCTTTTTCGTAAACTGATGTTTTAACTTCAAAAGCTCCAAGCAAAGTATGGAAAAGGTTATCATGAGAATAGTCGTTTTTACTATTTTGAACTATTTTTTGATACGGAATGCTTTTTCTTGTATTATTGCCAAACCACAAAATTGATCCTATATGCTTTTGAGCTTCCGGGGCTATCATATAAGGCATACCATGAAGATAGATCCCATTTTCGCCCAAACTCTCACCGTGATCGCTCATATATATCATACTTGTATCATATTTATTGTCATATTTTTTTAGAAAATTGATAGTTTTTGACAAAAATGCGTCCGTATAAAGTATGGCATTATCATATGCATTGGATAGCTGTTCTTTTGTGCAACTTTCAAGCTGATTGGTTTTACATGTAGGAGTAAATTTCTCAAAAGCTTTTGGATACCTTTTGTAATATTCAGGCCCGTGGTTACCCATTTGATGCAGAACTATAAGTATATCTTTGTTGCTGTTTTGCTCTATAAATTTATCAAGCCCTACAAGCATACCCTCATCTCTGCACTCACCATCGCATATAGTATTATTTTTATTGCTTCTATAGTCTTGTTCTCCGATTCTGCCGGCAACACCTTTCGAATCAGAGTTATTATCTCTCCAAATAATTGCAACTTTACCGGTATGATTTAAAACATCAAGCACATTTTCTTCGTATGGAGCATCATCTATATCAAACTCTTTTCTTGTCTTGACAGAAAACATACAAGGAACGCTGTGAGCCGTTGATGTTCCGCAGGAAGTTACATTTGGAAGATTTATAATATCTTCTTTTTTAAGCATCGGGTTAGTCTCCTTGCTATATCCATTTAAAGAAAAATGATCCCATCTGGCAGCCTCACCAACTACCATAACAACGATCTTTTTTCTTTGATGTTCTTCTATTTTAGCGTCCATTCCTAGCGGAGTTACTTTTTTATCTTTATTTTTTAAAAGCGATCCGGTCAATTTGCCGACACTATAGATCCAAAATGTTGGATTTGTGTGTTGTCTGAGAGGTTTATGCTCTCTAAAAAAAGATGCATAATTTCCGCCAAACATACTGATTATAGCTCCTATCAAAACTATGGTGCCTACTATTGCTATGATCTTTGCTACCAGATCCTTTTTTATAGTGCTGTAATGTATTTTTATTTTATAGATCAAAATTGACGGTATAAGCCCAAGAAGTACAAAATAGGTTAAAAGTTTGGCACTTAATAACCCTAAAGACTCCTCTGTATTTGTTTGAATTACATTTATAAGCATACTGTCATCTATGATAACGCCGTATGTATCCATAAAATATGCTGCAAATGATGATGCAAAAAACAAAAATATGAGTAGCGGTTTTATGGTTTTTTTATAACTTATAAGCTCCAATATAAAAACAATAAATGCCCAAAGAACAATAGCCAAAGAGATTAAAAATCCTATATTTGACAAATTCAAGGGATAAACTTTTATAACATTTGAAAAAAATGAAAAATTATAAAAAAGCACAAAAGATAGTGAGCTGATAAATATTAATCTATTTTGTGTAATTTTCATATATATCCTGTTTTTTGGATGTATTATACATAATGAAAATGAACTGAAGATTAACAAATATGTTATAATTTAGAAAAAAAGGTTGATCAGTATGATAATGAATTTTAAAAACTACTATCCAAAAATAGGAGAGAATGCTTTTATTGCGCATAGCGCTGATGTTATAGGTCGTGTTGAGATGGGCAAGGACAGTGCCGCTTGGTTTGGAGTGGTCATTAGAGGCGATGTACATTATATCAAGATAGGAGATCGTTCGAACATTCAAGATCTCTCGATGATACATGTTACGCATCATAAATTGGACGATATGAGCGATGGTCATCCTACTATCATCGGCAATGATGTAACTGTAGGGCATCGCGTAATGCTTCACGGATGCACTATCGAAGATGCATGTTTGATCGGGATGAGTGCAACCATACTTGACGGCGCGGTTATAGGCAAAGAGTCTATCGTGGGAGCAGGAGCTCTTGTAACAAAAAACAAAGTTTTTCCTCCAAGAAGCCTTATAATGGGAAGTCCTGCAAAAGTTGTCAGAGAGTTAACCGATGATGAAGTTGCAGAGCTTTATGCAAGCGCAGATAGATATGTAAAATTTAAAAATGAGTATGCAGATTAAATGATAAGCTCCATACTAAAAAC
>DYLZ01000044.1 GCA_020721775.1 Sulfurovum sp. | reverse complement strand
ATATCGTCGAAGCGCATGGCGAAGAGATGAAAAACCAAATTTAATAAATATAAAAGGAAACAAATGACAAAAGATAATGTATTAGAAGCTCTAAAAAATGTTACTTATCCGGGATTTACAAAAGATATAGTAACTTTCGGTTTTGTAAAAGATGTAGATATAGTAGGGGACAGGGTAGCTGTGGTTGTTGATATAACATCAAGCGCAGATGAGGTTAAAGAGCAGATAAGCAATGATATAAAAGTTGAACTTACCAAGATAGGAGCATCGGAGGTCATTGCAACGATAAATCAGCCTAAACCGCCGAGACAAATGAGTAATTCTATGAGCGGTAAAAATCTTGTCCCTCAAGTTAAAAACTTTGTAATGATAAGTTCAGGTAAAGGCGGAGTAGGCAAATCTACAACATCAGTCAACTTAGCGATCGCTATGGCAATGCAAGGCAAAAAAGTAGGACTTCTTGATGCGGATATATACGGACCAAATATTCCCAGAATGATGGGTTTGATAGATCAAAGACCTGAAATCATGGGCAACAAAGTAGCTCCGCTTAAAGCTTACGGCGTTGAAGTTATGAGTATGGGTTCGCTTATGGAGGCCGGTCAGTCGCTCATTTGGAGAGGGGCTATGATCATGAAAGCAATCGAGCAGTTCCTTAGAGATATATTGTGGAGCGAACTTGATGTGCTAGTAATTGATATGCCGCCAGGTACCGGTGATGCACAGCTAAGCCTTGCTCAAAGTGTTCCTGTTACTGCGGGGATCACGGTAACTACACCTCAAGAGGTAAGTTTGGATGATAGCAGAAGAAGTCTTGATATGTTCCAAAAACTTCATATACCGATAGCAGGCGTTATAGAAAATATGAGCGGATTTATCTGTCCAAACTGTGAAACCGAATCGGATATATTTGGTATGGGAACGAGTGAAGTAGTAGCAAAAGAGTTTGGTACCCAACTGATTGTTAGAATTCCTATCGAGCCTGCTATCAGAATAGGTGGCGATACGGGTATGCCTATAGTTTATCATAAGCCAAGCAGCGAAACTGCAAAAAGATACCAAGAGGCCGCAAATAAACTTATATCATTTATAGACAAAGTAAACGAAGAGGGCGGAGCGGACAATTCAGCTATCCAGCCGACAACTCCTCCGGGTGTGAGCGCTTGCAGCACTTCAGCTTCACAACAAAACAATAACGGCGGCGGATGCGGCACAGGCGGATGTGGCTGCCACTAATTTTGTTTTTTCCCTCATTCCTACTCTCCGAGTGGGAATTCATACTAAAGCCCAATAAAATAATTTAAGCTTTATATCTCTATGAGATGATTTGGTAGTTCGTTTTCATCATTTTCTTGTATGGGAAATTTTTCAATCAAAATTTCACCGATCTCTTCTATAGCCTCACTAAAACCTTTGTCAAACTCTTTGTTTTTGACTTTTGCAGTAAATTTATCAATAGTATTTTGCCATATGCTATTGTCTATCTTGCCGCTCACTGCACTATCAGTTAATATCTGCACATATCTCTCATACACGCTTACATATATCATAACGGCTTGGTGATTGGTTGTTTTTTGCAAACCAAGTATAGTGAATGTTTCGTATGCTTTTAATTTTGCTTGTTTGTGCAATATACTTTTCGGTAAAAGCATTATTAAAATGCTATCAATACTTAAAAGTAAAAATAAAATAACAAAAACAACAGCTTGTATCTGATAGACAAACAGAGCGTCAATGAACGGACACTGCATAATGAGAAAAAATGGCGCAACTAAAGAGATCAGGCTAGCGCCCAGAAGAGCAAAATATCTATAATTACCGCTTTTTTTAGTAATTACTGCTACAAGTTCGCAAGAGCTTTTTTTCTCAACTTTTTCGATCGCATTTTCTATATTTTGTTTTATTGTTTTATCTAATGTTTTCATTACCAACTCCCGCTTGCTCCGCCGCCGCCAAAGCTTCCGCCTCCGCCGCTAAAACCGCCAAAACTTCCACCATCAAAACCGCTAAAATTGCTGCCGCTTGAATAGTAATCACTTCCATTTCCCCTTGAATTTGAGCTGAACAGTGTAAGTAAAAATACTGCTATGGCAATAAATACGCTAAGACCGAGTATGAAAAACATCATCCAGCTTACTATTCCTGCGATACCGCCGGATACGATAGCAGGGATTATTCTCTCCTTGCTATTTTTCGCATTTGATATGGTGCCAATGAACATAAGCACGATAAAAAGTATTGGAAAGAGTAAAAGACCCATCGGCAGATCTTTATTGTCCGATGATGCAGGTTTGTATTCGCCCTTTATGGCTTCAAATATGCTCTTTATACCGCTGTTCACACCATCATAGTAGTTGCCTGTTTTAAAAAACGGCAAGATTTCGTATTGTATGATAGAGTTTGCCGTTGCATCCGGCAACGCTCCCTCTAGCCCATATCCGACCTCTATGCGCACTTTTCTTTCATTTGGAGCAACTATGAGCAAAACACCGTTGTTTTTGTCTTTTTGACCTATGCCCCAATAGCGTCCAAGTTGATAGCCATAGTCGGCTATATCATAGCCTTCAAGTGAGTTTAGCGTGACAACGACAACTTGATTTGATGTATTTGTTTCATGCGCAGCTAATCTTTTCTCCAGATCAATTCTTTGGTATGTGTTGAAAAGTCCGGCATTGTCAACAACTCTTGAATTGTTTAGTTCCGGAAAATTTGGAGCGGAAAATAGTACCGTGACGGCAAAAAGCACCAGTAGAGTGATGCTTTTAAGTAGTTTCATGAAACAATCCTAGCTTAAAATGCCACTTTTGGCGTAGTTGTTTCTGTAGTTGTTGCCGTAAAGTTTTGCTTGATCTTGGCTTCAGGATAAAGCAGAGCAGCTACCCATTTGCCAGGAACTGTTCTAAGCTCCAAATTGTACTCTTTGACAGCTTCTATATAATCTTTTCTTGCAACAGCTATACGATTTTCCGTGCCTTCAAGTTGCGCTTGAAGGTTTAAAAAGTTTTCATTTGCTTTTAACTCGGGATAGTTTTCGGTAACCATCATAAGGCGAGAGAGCGCCGAACTTAAATTATCTTGCGCATTTTGGTATGCTTTGAACGCTTCAGGGTTGCTCAGTACCTCAGGCGTTAAAGTCATTTGACCGACCTTCGCTCTAGCCTCCGTTACTTGTGTTAGTACATCTTTTTCATGGCTTGCATAGCCTTTTACGGTTGCAACTAGATTTGGTATCAGGTCGCTTCTTCTTTTGTATTGATTATCAAGTTGTGAAGCATACATATTGACATTTTCATCAAGCTTCGGCACATTATTTATTCTCGGCAATATAACCAAGGCAATGATCAAAAGTAATATACCGCCAATAATTCCTGCTATTTTCATGGTAGTCCTTTGAAAAAATTTATATATGCCATTATACATTATTTTCTGCTAAGTTATAAATAATTTGAACCCTCTGAACAAACCATTCAAGCCAAGAGTTTGCCACGACTAGAACCCCGAAGCTTTCGCCATTAGACCCGTCGGGCAAAATTGTCTATCAGGATTTATTTAGAGGATTCAATTTAATTATCTGCTATAATTTTAAATAAATAAGCAAGGAAATATTATGACTTCAAAAGACAAACTTTATAATTTACTGGAAAAAGATATCATACCTGATCTTGAAATGGCAATAGATGAGTTGTTTGAAGCGATCAATGACAACAACGGCGACATTAAGGAGCACAAGGAAGACCTTGATGAGCTTAGGGATATGAGAACAGAGTGTTTTTCAATCCTGGAAGAGATCAAAAGAGATGAACTTAGCAATGATGAGATAGAAGAGTTGCTAGCAGAGTTTACGGATATGAGGAATTTTGAGGAATAATGCAATTATCTGATCGGCTCTCAAATTTTAGGCAAAGCCTAAAATTAGCTCTTCAGCGTGATGGCTCACGCGACTAGTCGCTCTTTTAAATTATATTTATCTACAAATCTTAGCAGTTTACTTATTATTCTACAGTAACACTTTTTGCCAAGTTTCTAGGCATATCCACATCATTTCCAAGTCTAATAGAAATTTCAAGAGCCAATATCTGAGTTATAACCATCATTTCAAAAAACTCAAGCATCGGATGTGAATCGTATTTTGTTTGTATAAAATCATCTGCTAAGTCAAATGGCATCGGAGAGATAGCAAGTATAGTAGCATCTCTAGCACTCAGTTCTTCGACATTACTTTTTATTTTTTCATAATGCAGACTGCGCGGCATTAGAGCTATAGTAAATAATTCACTATCAGCTAGTGCTATCGGACCGTGTTTCATTTCTCCGGCCGGATAGCCCTCAGCATGCAGATAGCTGATCTCTTTTAATTTTAATGCGCCTTCCAGTGCAAGAGGATAGAACAAATCTCTACCTATGAAAAAGAAACCGTGACCATGCAAATATCTTTTTGAGAGTCTATGTATCTTTTCGTGCAAACCTTCATTAACAATAAGAGCTTTTGGCGTATGTATCATTGCGTCTATCTCGCCTTTGAGCACATCTTGCGAAATTGTTCCTTTTAAGCTTGCCATATAAACGCTCAACATCCAAAGCACCATTGTTTGAGTAGCAAAAGCTTTTGTACTCGCTACCCCTTTTTCTATGCCTGCTCTTGTGAGAATTGCCCTGTCGCTTTCTCGCACAATTGATGAGTTATCAACATTGCAAACAGTAAGACTTTTTAGCCCGGCTCTCTTTGCCATTTTAAGAGCCTCTAAAGTATCCGCTGTTTCTCCACTTTGGCTTATAGTTATAAAAAGCGTATTTTGTTTTAGAAGAGGCTCTTTGTATCTAAATTCAGACGCTATCTCTACTGCGCAAGGAATGCGCGCTAGTCTCTCAAATAGATAACTCGATGCTAAAGCAGAGTGGTAGCTTGTTCCGCAGGCACATATTTTTATAGCTTCAATGCCATTTAAAAATTCGCTATCAAGCTCTTCAAAATAGATATTATTGCTATTTATTCTACCCATCATAGTTTCGCTCATTACGCGGCTTTGCTCATAGATCTCTTTTTCCATAAAAAATCTATATCCGTCTTTTTGTGCTGATGCTTTGTCTGTACTAAGAGATTGCTTTTGAAATTTTTTTTCACCATTTGCATCAAAGAGTTTTACTTCACCTTCTTTTGCATAACCGTATTCGCCATCTTCGAGATAATAAACTTCTTTGGCTTTTCCTATGATAGGAGTATCTGAAGAGGCAAAATATATATCATCCCCATCAAAGCCGATTAACATCGGTGAGCCATTTTTTGCAAAAAATATTGTATCGGGAGCGACTTCGGTGATAAGCAATGTTGCATAAGCGCCTTCGAGCTCAGATATTGTTTTTTTGAATGATTCAAAAGCATTTTGGTCTTGTTTGCATTGGTATTCAAAAAGATGCACTATCGTTTCAGTGTCTGTTTGGCTAAGAAAAGTTACACCGTTTTTTTGGAGTTTATCTTTGAGGCTTTGATAATTTTCTATAATTCCGTTATGTACCACAAAACTGTATTTTCCCAAATGAGGATGGGCATTTAACTCTGTTGGTTTTCCATGCGTTGCCCATCTTGTATGACCGATAGCCACTCCAAATCCGCTAGAGTGATAATCTTTGGTTTTATTTGCTAGATTTTCCAGTTTTCCTACGGCTTTGAAGTGGTTTAGTTTTTTATCTTCTATGATAGCAATACCGGCGCTATCGTAGCCTCTATATTCAAGTTCTTTTAGACCGTCTAGAAGTATCTCTTTTTTTTCTTTGGGACCTATATAACCTACAATTCCACACATAATTTTACCCTTGAGTCAATTTTTTGCTAATTAATTTGATATTATTACAAAAGTTTCCATCTTTTTCGATTAGAAACATATCTCTGGCGCGATTTTTTACAGTTGAAATTTTAGCGCTCGCTATATCAATAGACATATCATCAAATATCTCAATTACATAAGCAAGTAAGCCTTTTTGGTTTTTTGTATGCAGATACATTGATGCATAGTTTTGTGAATGTTCACAATCAAACTCTATCTCTTTTGGCAATATAACAGGTTTTGCTATATTGATCTTCTTATTTAAGTCAAATGAATCTGCTATAATCTCTTTTATCAGCATGATGTCATCATCCATTACCTTTTCGTTATATTCGATCTTAAAATATTTTAAATCGTCAAAGATCTTAAATATATCCATATTTACAATTTCAAGATTTGTTAGTTTACCAAGCAAATAGCCAAGATTTAAAGGGGTTTTTCTGACGATCTCAATGCACAAGTATTTGTTGTTTGAGATCTTATAGCTATAATTTCCACTAGTTTCAAAGCCCATTTTTGCAATATCAAGTATAACTTCCGGAGAATATTTTAAAAATAGATAATTTGATGGAATTGATAATATTTTTTTCTGTTTATTATGGTCAAGGTGTATAAATTCATCTTTTTTTTGTAAAATCTGCTCTTTTTTGGCTCTTTTTGATGCCTCGTCCACTAGTTCTTTGTTATCTAGAGCGGCTATAGAGTTTGCATATAAGGCTGCAAGAAGGTTTGCGGTAAAGCTATTATATACATTATTTTCCACTCCGTTCATATCTGCATAAGTTAAAACAAAAAGCATGTCAATAATTTTTTTATTTTTTAGTTTTGACACAAAATCAAGAATTGTTTTTTCATTGTATATATCTTGTCTTTGGGCTGTTTTGCTCATAAGTGTGTGATGCGCAATAACTGTTTCGCCGATTTTTATAAGTTCATCATCAATTAAAAGTTTTTTTGCAAAAGATTTAAAAAGAAGCGCCCCTACAAGTGAATGATCTTTATTGCGTCCTTTTCCGGTGTCGTGTAAAAGCGTAGCAAGCTTCAGCATGGCTTTTTCATCACCGCTGAAACTTTCATAAATGTCCCTGATCTCACTATCTTCAATGTTTTCTAGATGATATAAACATTGAATTAAATGTTTATCAACGGTATATTTGTGATAACCGTCAAATTGAGGCAGGTCAATGATCTTTTTAAATGGAGGAAATATATCTCCTATTGTCATCGAATCATATAGCGTTTTGACCAATGGATATGAATTTTTCATATAAAATATTTGTTTTATTTTTTGAATCATGCTTTTAGAGATCAAAGGTCTTTTTTTGCATTCAATCAGCGCACTCAAAATAAAATGATCTGTTTTAAGCCCATCGTTGCTCTTTTCTTCCAAGAGAATATCCAGTATATTTCCCATTGTTGCTCTATTTTTAAAAATATGCTGCATATAAAAGTCGCGGTTAAGCATTTTATCTATCCATATATCACAATAGAGATGAACTGTTCTCAGGGAGTGAATTGTCTTTTGAGCCAATTTAACATGGTCTTTATTTGTATTTTTGTAATCAAGCATTGATGTTATATCAGGAATAAGCTCTAGCCTTAAAGTATCCTCTTTTTTATGAGAAACAAGATGCAGGGCAGCCCTTATTCTAAACAAAAATTCAAGAGCTATTCTAAAATTCCTATACTCTTCATCTGTTATGATGCTACTTGGGATCTGTTTTATGTTTTCAACATTATAAAGAACTTTTCCTATCCAAAAAACCAGATTGGCATCTCTAAAGCCTCCAATGCCGTCTTTTATATTTGGCTGCATAGTTAGCTCATAATTTTTATATCTATTCTCTTTTTCTTGCAGTTTCAACTTGATGAAAACATCAGGCTCGAAATTTCTTATATTATTTAACTGATTTTGCGTAGATGTCCACACATATTTTGAGCCATCTATAAATCTTGATTCCAAAAGGGCTGTTTTGATGGTTATATCTGTCTTTGAAACTTCAAATAGTTCATTTACCGTATGAACCCTATGCCCGATCTTCAGCCCTGTATCCCACAATATATATAATATTTTTTCAATTACCGGTTTTGTATTAAAACCTTCTATATCTTCATAAACTATCATAATATCTATATCGCTATATATGCATAATTGCTCTCTGCCATAGCTTCCAAGCGCGACAAGTGACACAGGAATAGAGTTTTTTGGAGGCATAAACAGTCCAAAGGCTTCTCTGATGCTCGCAAGATAAATGATTTGCATAATATTATCAATATATTTTGTATGGCTTACAAGAAAATCCTTGCCGCCGCTTTGTTTAAATACCTCATTTAGGCTTTCAAAATACTCTTTTAGATTGTTTTTAATAGTTTTTGCAATTTCCAGATTTGAAGCATTGTTGTAAATGAGTTCCTCTATCTTTTCTCTTAATTTTTTCACCAAAATCTCTTGTATATATACTCTCTCAACTTATATTGCTATAATAGCAAAAAATTATATGGATTGCTGGATGGATTTGGTTAAAAAAATAGCAGACGGTACAAGAGTTACCAAAGATGAGGCAAATAGGCTTTATGATTTAGATTTGGATACTTTGGGCAGATTAGCCGACAATATAAGAAAAAAGCGATTTGGCAATAAAAGTTATTTCAATATCAATCGACATATAAATCCTACAAACATATGTGCAGATGTTTGTAAATTTTGTGCATACAGTGCGAGCAGGAAAAATCCAAACCCATATACCATGAGTCATGATGAAATTGTTGATATTGCTAAAAAATCTTATGCAAATGGAGCAAAGGAAGTCCATATAGTTTCAGCCCACAATCCTGATGCCGGACTTGATTGGTATATGGGTGCATTTAGAAAAGTAAAAAATGCTTTGCCTGATATTCATATCAAAGCTCTCACGGCAGCCGAGGTCGATTTTCTTTCAAGACAGTACGGGCATGATTATGACACGATAATAGATATGATGATAGCAAATGGGGTGGACAGTATGCCAGGAGGCGGAGCTGAGATATTTGACGAGGAAATTCGTGAGTATCTATGCAAAGGCAAGGTAAGCTCAAAGCAATGGCTTGAAATTCATAGAAAATGGCATGAAAGAGGAAGACAAAGCAATGCAACTATGCTTTTTGGGCATGTAGAGAGTAGGGAGCATCGCATAGACCATATGATGAGGTTGCGTGATCTTCAAGACATCACAGGTGGGTTCAATGCCTTTATTCCTCTCGTGTATCAAAAAGAGAATAACTTTTTGAAAGTAGAAAACTACCTAACAGCCCATGAGATACTAAAAACATATGCTATTAGCCGTATAGTGCTTGACAATATCCCCCATATCAAGGCTTATTGGGCTACATCTACAATAGGACTTGCCCTTATCGCACAAGAGTATGGATGTGACGACTTGGACGGCACTATAGAAAAAGAGTCTATACAGTCTGCAGCAGGAGCAAAAAGCGCCAATGGTATGGCACTTGATGAGTTTGTAGGGCTTATCAAAAATGCAGGATTTACCCCTGTGGAGAGAGATAGTTTGTATAATGAACTAAAGGTTTGGTAGAAGTCCGTCATTCCTGCGAAGGCAGGAATCTAGTAATAACTAAATGGTATAATTTAAAAATGGATATTAAAACTATGTATCAAAGGATTAATAATGGCAATACCAAAATACGACGAAATAAGATTGGAGGCTTTAAA
>DYLZ01000043.1 GCA_020721775.1 Sulfurovum sp. | reverse complement strand
CCTTTGCGGCTTTTTTGTTCCATTTTTATGTATATATGGATTATCTCAATGGCCGCAGGTGTAATTCCCGAAATTTGAGAAGCGGCTTGCAAAGTAGGAGGTGTAAATTTTTGCAGCTTTTCAACTATCTCGTTACTTAATCCGCATACTTTTTTATAGTTAAAATCGGTTGGGATCTCGATGCGGAGCATCTCTTCCATTTTATCGACTTGAATAAGTTGTTTTTCTATATATCTGCTATATTTTGATTCTATCAAAACCTGTTCTATCACATCATCATCATATTTTGCAAATTCGCTCAAAAGTCCAATAAGCTTCTCTTTGTTAAATTCTCCTCTACCTATCACATCTATCCACTGAGTTTTATCATTTATCTTCTCTTCTCCAATACTCTCTAATTTTTCTAAAAACTCTTTATTTGGTGTGACACTGTTTTCTTTTAAAAACCTCATAGCTTCATCAATATCTTCTTTTTTCTTTTGAACTTTCTTATAATGTTCTTGATCTATAAGCCCCAACTCATATCCGTACTTACACAGTCTGATATCCGCATTGTCTTCTCTAAGAAGCAGCCTGTACTCCGCCCTGCTTGTGAACATCCTGTAAGGCTCTTTGGTTCCTTTTGTAACTAAGTCATCAATAAGCACACCGATATATGCTTCATTTCTGCCAAGAATGAATGGCTCTTTACCTTGCAGACTAAGCGCTGCATTAATACCGGCTATCAGCCCCTGTGCTGCTGCTTCTTCATATCCTGTCGTTCCGTTTACTTGTCCTGCTGTATAAAGCCCTTTTATTTTCTTTGTTTCCAGTGTATGTTTTAATTCTGTCGGCTGGATATAATCATACTCTATAGCATAGCCGTATCTTACTATCTTGGCATTTTCCATTCCTTTTATAGACCGTATCATATCAAGCTGTACATCACAAGGCAAAGATGTGCTTAATCCATTAAGATAATACTCATTTGCTTCTATCGTTTGCGGTTCTATAAATATCTGATGTCTCTCTCTATCTCTAAAGCGGTTTATCTTATCCTCGATACTTGGGCAATATCTAGGTCCTATGCCGTCAATCTGACCAGAAAAAAGAGGCGCTCTATAAAAATTGCTCTCGATTATCTCATGTGTTGTCAAATTGGTATAAGCTACCAAACATGGAAGCTGTTTTGGGTTAAATGTCTGCTTATCAGTTCTGAACGAAAAAGGGGTTGGGGAATAATCCCCATCTTGTACCTCCATCTGTGAAAAATCTATGCTTTTTGCATCGATCCTAGCGCATGTTCCCGTCTTTAGTCTTCCTATCTCAAATCCAAGCTCTCTCAAAGACTTTGATAATCCGACAGAAGCAAATTCACCTTGTCGCCCGGCGCTTAATTGAGTTTCACCTATATGAATGACGCCATTTAAAAAAGTACCTGCTGCAATGATCACTTTTTTGGCGTTATATCTATTGCCTAACTGAGTTATGACGCCTTTGACTTCGTTCTCTTCTACTATTAACCTCTCTACCATTTCTTGTTTTGTACTCAAATTTGTGGTATTGAGTATAACATCTCTCATATAGATACGATACCTATCCATATCTATTTGCGCTCTGCTTCCCCGCACTGCCGGACCTTTAGAAGCATTTAGCATTCTATACTGGATAGCTGTTCTATCAGTACATAATCCCATCTCTCCGCCAAGAGCATCGATCTCTTTTACCAAATGTCCTTTTGCAAGCCCGCCAATTGCCGGATTACAACTCGCAGCTCCTATCTGTTCAACTAAAATAGTTATGAGTAAAGTTTTTGCTCCCATTCTAGCAGATGCAAGGGAACTTTCTATCCCTGCATGACCACCACCAATAACTATTACATCATAATCCATAAAAACTTGCCTTTTTTGCTATAATTGTGCAATTATACCAAAAGTGATTTAATTATGTTTACAGGACTTATAAGAGAAATAGCAAAAGTAAAAAAATATGAGAATAATATTTTATCGCTGATCGCAAAACACAAACCGCATTTAGGAGATTCAATAGCCGTAAACGGTGTATGTTTAACCGTTATCAAAATAAACAATGACGGCTTTGATGTAGAACTTGCAGATGAAACCAGAAGTATTATAGACGAAAAAAGATTGCAAGGCGATGTTCATATCGAACCTGCTATGAGTATGAGTGATAGATTTGAAGGACATATAGTCCAAGGACATATTGACTGTATAGGAACAGTAAAGAGCATAACCAAAAGAGAAAACGGAGTTGACTATATCATCAAGGTTCCAAAGGAGCATATCAAATATATTATCCCTAAAGGCTCCATAACAATTGATGGCGTGAGTTTGACGGTAAATAGTGTTGAGAATGATGCTTTTAGACTTACAATAATTCCTCATACTATAAAAGAGACTCTCATTGGCAGCTATACCGTCGGAACACAAGTAAATATCGAAACAGATATGTTTGCAAGATACATTGAACACCTCTTAAATTTTAAAAACGATAAAAAAAGTATCGGATGGGGTGATATAGATAGTATTGCTATGAGTTATTGATGAATATTTTTGATTACACTATACCCAAAAACGGTGAAGAGTTTGCAACGCTTTTTGAAAATAAAAAAATCAAGATCACTAGAATTGTCAGCTCTGATATTTTAGAAAACAAACAATATATTCAAGATGAAGATGAATTTGTTATTGTTTTAGAAGGAAGCGCTAAACTAAGAGTAGAAGATGATATAAAAATTTTACAAAAAGGCGAATTTTTATATATCCCTGCAAAAATGCCCCATGAAGTTCTAGATATAAAAAATGGCACACTTTGGCTTGCCGTGCATTTTATATAAAATCGCTGTCTTTTAAACTTTTAGCTTCTTTATTTCTTGACATTTTAAGTTCCATGTCTATGAAATTTAACTCAAGCGGCGCTAAAGATGCTATCGTTCCGGCTCTTACGCCGCTTGAGCTATGCTCATAAAGTAAAAATCCATTTTCATACAACCCCATACGAACAGGCGTTGCACTTGAATATGTAGTTATAATAATTTTGTCACTGCACAACTTACGAAGATCTTTAAAATACTCTCTCGTCCAAAGCAGAGGATTTTTCTTCGGACTGAAAGCATCTTGATAAACTATATCAAACTTGGAATTTAAATTCAAAATGATTTTTCTAGCATCGCCCATGATCACATCTATTTTAAACTGCTCATCTTCATAACATAAATTGTTACTAATATTTTCTATAATGTTTTTTATGCTATCAAACTCCCTTGGATAATTAAAATCTTTTAAACTTCTTACAAGCTCTTCGTCAATTTCAGGAGAAATTATCTCTATTTTAGTTTTTATATTGTTTGTTTTGCAGTAATAAATAGTAGTAAAAGTATTATACCCTAAGCCAAAACAGATATCTAAAATAGTTATTTTATCTTTTTGTTTAAGCAAATCAAATGCAGGAATTATATGCTTATTTAAAGATTCATTAAGTGCGCCGTCATTTGTAGAGTGATAACATTCATCAAATTCGGCAGAGTAGAGAGTAAAGGTATTGTCTTTTGTAAGTACAACCTTTTTATAAGGTCTTAGACTCTTGTCATAAAGAGTCATTATGTTTTTATGGTTAAGGTGAGATCTTTGTTTTTCATGATACCTATACCTTTTTCAAGTACACTTTTTGCGATATCCTGCGCTTCTTTTAATGAGTGCATCTTGTATGTGCCGCATTGTAAAATATTTAATTCAGGAATCTCTTTTTCGGATTTAACATTCAAAACATCTTTCATAGATTTTTCCCAAGCACGAACTACTTGCTTCTTGTTAGGTTTACCTAAAACAGACATATAAAATCCTGTTCTGCATCCCATAGGAGAGATATCTATGATCTCTATTTTTTTGCTATTTAAATGTTTTCTCATAAAACCGGCAAATAGATGCTCTAAAGTGTGTATGCCTTTTTCGCTCATTATCTCAACATTTGGCTTACAAAACCTAAGATCATAGACTCTAATGTCATCACCTTTTGGCGTACTCATCTTTTTTGCAAGTCTAACAGCGGGTGCTGTCATCTTGGTATGGTCTACACAAAAACTATCGATTAAAGGCATAGATTATACTCTAGCTTCTTCTCTTCTTTGTAGTCTTTCCCAGTTTGCATCAACTCTTTTTTGCCACTCTTCTAATATATGAGCATTTTCAGGTTTAAACAAATGTCTAAATCTGCCTTGAGCGGCAAGGTAATCTTTTACCGGAATAATATTTTTTGGTCTGTATGTGATATTTAGCTCATGTCCGTCTACGATTTCATAAAGAGGAAATACAAGAGAATCTGTTGCTAGATCAGAAATATTGATCGTATCTTTAGGGTCAAATTTCCACTCAGTAGTACATGCACTCATTGCATTAATAAAACAAGGACCTTCTGTTGAAAGAGCTTTTTGGAATGCTTGAGCCATATTTTTCCATTTGTTTGGAGCTACTTGAGCTACATAAGAAGCACCGTTTGCAGCCATAATTGAAACGATATCTTTTTTATTCTCTTTTTTACCGTAACTTACTCGTCCAGCTGGAGCTGTTGTAGAACTTGCTCCTATCGGAGTTGATGAGCTTCTTTGACCACCTGTATTTGCATATACTTCATTATCCAAACAGATATAAGTAAAATCATGACCTCTCTCAACTGCACCCGAGAGCCATTGAAATCCAATATCATAAGTAGCGCCATCACCGCCAAATGCTACAAATTTCACAGGAGCATCAGGATTTTTGAGTGTTCCTTTTCTTTTTCTGGCCTTATACATAGCTTCAGCGCCTGTTACCGCTGTAGCAGAATTTTCAAACCCGATATGTATCCAAGAAGTATCCCAAGAAGTATATGGGTATACTGCAGTACATACCTCAAGACAGCCGGTAGCCGAAGCAATCACTAGATTATCATTAGTACAGTTCAGAAGTTCTCTAACGATCATAGAGTGAGCGCATCCCGGGCAAAGAAGATGAGCGCCCTCAAATCTATCGTTTGCTGTTGAAAACTCTTTTAAATTTTTTATAGATGTAATTGCCATTCTTAACTCCTTCTCGTTTCAAAAAACTCTAGTTTCGGTCCTCTCAAGCCTACAAATTGTTGAATTTTTGTTGTGATATGTCCTGCATCTGCATTCTTTTTAAGCTCTCTATATATATCTTTGATATTTTCCATTGTCAAGTCTCTTCCGCCAAGCCCATAAATATAGTTTGTAACCAAAGGTCTAGAAGCTGTTGTATAAACTGCCGCACTTACTTCATTAAATAACATACCAAGCGCGCCTCCCGGAGAAGATCTATCCATTGCTCCAATTGCTTTGCAGTGCTCAAGCGCTGTTCTTATAGCATCAAATGGAAAAGGACGAATTACTCTTGGAGCTACAACGCCTGCTTTTATACCTTCATTGTCTCTTAAATATTTTGCCGCTACCCTAGCACTCTCTACTGCAGTTCCTAAAGCAACTATAGCAACTTCTGCATCTTCCATCATATAAGTTTCAACTCTGTTATATTTTCTGCCGGTTAATTTTTCAAATTCAGCAAAAATATCTTCAATTACCGGTCTCGCATCGATTAGAGCTTTATGCTGTCTAGCTTTATGCTCAAAATGCCAATCCTCTTCTGTTTGTGCACCATATGTTACCGGTTTAGAGAAGTCAAGTAGTTCATCAACCGGTTCATAAACGCCAACAAATTTATATGCATCCTCATCACTTAATGGTCTTACATTTTGTGCAGTATGAGAAGTGATAAAACCATCTTGATTTACCATAACAGGTAATCTTATATCTCTATGTTCACCTATTCTAAATGCGCATAGGTTTAGATCGTATGTTTCTTGTGCATTAAATGAATCAAGCATGATCCAGCCGGCATCACGCCCCAAATACATATCAGAGTGATCTTCGCGAACATTTAGCGGACTTGCCAAAGCACGATTAACTACATTAAGCACTATTGGGAGTCTCATACCGCTTGCTTGATAAAGAACCTCTATCATTAGCGCAAAACCTTGAGATGAAGTTGCAGTTGCAACCCTTCCGCCAGCCGCTGCAGCGCCTACACAGCTACTCATAGCAGCATGTTCTGATTCTACCATAACAAATTCACCATCAACATAGCCATCTGCTACAAATTGTCCATAACTTTCAACTATCGCTGTTGACGGGGTAATAGGATAAGCGGCTACTACATCCACTTGCGCTTGTCTAAGCGCATGAGCGGCCGCATAGTTACCGTCCCATACTTCCACTTCTTGTAAATCATATTTCAAAGCCATAAATATCCTTTATTTTTCTTCTTTTTTCTTTTTCTCAGGCCATGATGCAAGTGCATCTTCAAGGTTCTGAGCTTCTGCAAACATTAATAATGATTTTGGGTTAGTAGGACAAACCTCTACGCAAACTCCACAACCTTTACAGTGATCATAATCTATCCCAAGCATTTGCTTATCTCGTGAGATTATCGATACATCCGGACAAAATACCCAGCAGTTTTGACAATCAATGCATATATCTCTATTATAAACCGGTTTAATTGTCCTCCAAGAAGCAACTGTTGCAACATAAGAGCTAAACTGCGCATAATTTCTATCTTCAGCTTTTCTAAAAGAAACATCGGTTGCATCATCTTCAAATGAATACAGGACCGCGCCATGAGTAACCTCATCCCAGCCTACTTTCTTTTCAGCGCCAAGCTCTACCATTCCTCTTTTTTCATTACCAAGCACATTACCGTTACTCATACTCTTATCCTTATTTAACTTCATTATATGCGCGAGTGATCGCTTGCATATTAGAATCTATAATTTTTTGCGGGAACTTTGAAAGAACTTTTTTCATTTTATCTAAAAAATAATCAAGTTCGAACATTCCTGAAACTTTTACAAAAGCTCCTAGCATTGGGGTATTTGGTATCGCTCTTCCTATCGTATCCAATGAGATTTGCATACAGTCAACAACAAATACTCTATCTTTTTTATCTTGCAATTCAGGTAGCCCGGAAATTAGCTCATCCTTACTTAAATGTGTTGTGATGATATATTTTGTGCTAGCTTTATCATTCATTGTTATATTGTCAGTAAATGCTAAAGCAGGATCTATTACCAGAACAAAATCGGGCAACATAAATTTTTCATGCGTAATGATCTGCTCATCATCTATTCTATTATACGCTTGCATAGCAGCGCCTCTTTTTGCTGAGCCATAAAGCGCAAATGCTTGAACTTGTTTACCTGTAGTAGAAACTACATCTCCCAACCCTTTTGCTCCTGTAACAGCACCTTGTCCTGCACGAGAGTGCCATCTAATCTCGACCATACTTCCTCCCATTTTTTATAAGTTATAAAATTTTAGTGACAACACTCTTAATAAATGCTTGAAAGTCTATTTTTTTTCAACTATATTTTCAACTGCTTCCAAAACATCACAAAAAATCTTATCTCCGCACTCTTTTAATTGGTTAAGCGAGGCATACCCTGATGTTATACCTACGCCGTTTATCATAGCATTTTTTGCTGAATTTACATCCATACATGTATCTCCTATCATAAAACAGTTATTCTTATCAACATTATCAAAAAAACTTATAGCTTTCTCTATCGGCTCCGCGTGCGGCTTTGGATTTTCTACATCTTCTCTGCCTATCAAAACTTCAAAAAACTCCATCATACCCAAATGTTCAAGCAAAACTTTTGAGTAAAGAGCTGTTTTTGTCGTAACAACTCCAAGTCTTGCGTAACGACTTGCTAACTCTACGGCTTTAAGCGCATTTGGCAAAAGAGATGTTTTTTCCTTGCTTATATCCTTATAGTGTTCTTTATATCTCAAAACATATTTATCTACCGATTCTTCTTCAATGCCAAGATTTACAAACATGACATCAAGAGGATGTCCTATATGAGATTTTATCTTCTCGTCATCCGGAATATTAACGCCAAATGACCTAAATGCAACCCCAAAACTCTCCAAGATCGCATCTGTTGAGTCAATTAGTGTTCCGTCAAGGTCAAATAGTATCACTTTATCCATTTTTATTTTTATCCTTTTGTGGGTCAAACTTCCATATAACAAACATAGGCACTAATGTACCGGTGATCGTAACTATCCATAAAAGTATTCCTAAATTATCATAATTTGCCGCGCTTATCAATACTCCGTTTTCTTTTACCTCTCTCGTTACTACGAAAATTGCATTTAAATATTTTGTAAAAAGTCCGCCGGCGCTTAAAGCTATATTCATCAAACTTGCCATTAGAGCAAACCAAGTTCCTCTTTTTCCTTCAGGAGCATAAATAGCAACGAGGGTCAGCATAAGAACTCCGGATATATAACTAAACGGTGAAGAAACTGCCGTATCAACCAATGCCACAGTATGCGCATCAAGCCCGAGTTTCGTATGCAAACCGTAGTACATGGCAAGCACAGGTAATGATAAAAAGAATCCTAGAATAGTTAAAAACATCAAAACTTTGCCTATTGCTTGTTCTATGATAAATCCGGAACTAAACCACATTCCTAAAAGTGCTATAGCAGCCCCGATTTGAGCCAATGTCCCAAAAAAAGGCTCATCAAATTTAAGCACATCAATTTCCCACCATTGCAGCGCAGGACCAACACTAGGCATTGCGCGGTAAACAAAGATGATTATCATCGTCATAATTATATGTTTCTTTGTTGTGTCATCTAGATCATTTATAAGAATTTTGAGCATTGCTAGAACTACGCCTAGAGAAATAACAAATACTATCTCTTGAGAATACGGAACATCGTTATATCCCATTAAAACAGTAAAAACGGCAAAAATAAATCCTCCAAAAAATATCGGACGATTAAGAGGCGTACTCTCAACAGGATTAAGCTTAATTAAAACAACTCCCAAAATACTTAAAATAGGGATAAAAAGAGAAATAGCATATATAGTGGTATATGAATAAATCTGAGCAAGCCATCCGCCAAGCCCCGATACTGCAAATACTGCAATACCAAGCGACAATCTACCTAAAACTTGTATCATTGCCAGTTCGCGTTCTATCTCTTCTTCGCTCTTGGTTCTATCTACAACTTCTGTACTCATAGTGTCAGCAACCACATCTTGTATCACATATCCTATAACCATGAGAACAGACGATAAAATATAGACGCTTTCTTTTTTAAATCCGCTAAGCAGGCTGCTCTCCTCTAATAAGCCTATCATCAAAAATATTCCTATGGTTATCAAGAGCGCTCCTATTACAACATAGACTTTGCGATTGGAGCCAAATATTGTAATGCTATCGACCATTTGACCAAATATCATCTTAATGGTCCAAGGAACCGTTAACCAAACTCCAAGGGCAACCAAAGCTTCTGCGCTTAAATTTAGTGAATTTTTTACCCAAAAACTTTCAACAATAGCCGTAAAGCCGCTTGCTCCATATGCAAAATATATTAAAAGTAACGGTATATATCTGATTTTGATTGCCAATATAGGCGTTATAAACATCTCTTTTATTCTCATTTTATCTCCAAAGTATTAGTTTTTTTGAATTTATAATTCATTTTATCTTATAATAATCAAATATATTTAAAAAAAACATAAATCTATTTTTATTTATAATTTTTTCTTAATTTTAAACATATTTTAATTTTTAGTATATTATGATTAGTTTGATTAATTTCAAATAAAA
>DYLZ01000004.1 GCA_020721775.1 Sulfurovum sp. | reverse complement strand
AATAAATGAATCCTCTAAATAAATACTGATAGACAATTTTGCCAGGCAGCTCGAATGGCGAAAGCTTCGGGGTTCTAGTCGTGGCAAACTCTTGGCTTGAATGGTTTGTTCAGAGGGTTCAAATATTACTTTAGATTATCCAAATGTTGCTTTGCGATTTTTGCACTATGTTTTTGCGGATACTTATCTATGATAAGTTCATAAAATTTTTTTGCCTGCTTAAAATCCTTGGTGTTTTCTAAGGCAATACCGCTATGAAGCAGCAATGTATCTACATAGCTTGCATTGCTATCAAGTTTTGCGCTTTTTTTGTAGTAATATAAGGCATCTTTATAGTTTTTTTCATAGTATGCTATCTCGCCGAGATAATAGTTAGCGATCGCTGTTTTATAGTTTTGCTTATCAAGTTCCCAAAAATACTCTTTTGACTTTTTATACTCTTTGTTTCTAAAAAGCGTTTTTGCATCTTCAAATATTTTATTTTTATCACTTGAGACGCTTGAAGCCGATTTGCTTTGAACGGCCGGTTTCTTTTGCGCTTCAAGCATAGCTTTAAGCTCATCTTTTTTGACGCATTTATTGTCCAGATCGTCTATCATTTTTGCTAGATCTTTGATAAGTTTTTCATTTTTTACCGCTTCATCGCTTTGCGCATCTTTGTTTCTTATTATCTCTTCTAGCGATTGGATCTTGTCATTTAATCCTTCTACAACACTTGTTAGACCGTCTATTTTTTCATTTTGTTCATTTATTTTTTGCTGCAGCTCTGCTTCGCCGGCATAAATAAAATTGACCATAAAAAGATATGCAAATAGGAATATTAATACTTTTCTCATTATTGTTTTTTCAAATCCACTCTTCTGTTTTTTGCATAACACTCATCAGTTGCATCTGTGCAAACAGGAGTACTTTCGCCCAATGAAATAATGCTAAACATGCCGGCAGGAATTCCCTTTGCTACAAGAGCGTCTTTTACTACTTTGGCTCTTTTTAGCCCAAGCGCATAATTAAACTCATCTGTACCAAACTCATCACAGTTTCCTTCGATCTTTATCTTTCCGTTATAATTTTTAAGGGTCTGAACATTCTTATCAACTGCTTTATACATATCATTTACAATACTATAATCTCCAAAGCCGAAATAGACGCTCTGCAAACCTTCTGAACTGTTGTTAAAAGTTCCATCATTCGGCAGTCCGCCGCTTGGACTCATTCTTGATCTTATATCATTAGCTGTTACATTGCCTTCTTTTATATTTACTCCATTGTCTGTTGTAATAGATGGGTTATCGGATATATTTCTAGGGCTTACTTTACTGTTTGCCGCATCATCAGATGGAATTATTGGTGCAGTTTGTGTACACCCTGTAAAAAAGAGAAATGCTAAAAATAAAAATCCTAATGTTATTTTTTTCATGAGAAAAATCCTTTGCGTATAAGAATAAGCGTATATTACCATAAAATTACCAATCAATAGATTGAACCCTGCTGTTGATCTCAAAGAGCTTGTTTTGATTTGTTCTAGGATTTACAAAACCTGCATAACTATTGCCGTTTGATTGCCTAATGTACATCACAACACTGCCATCATCAGAAAATCTAGGAAATTGATTTTCACCGCTTGAAGTAATAGGGAAAGTGATGCCATTTGATATCATATAGATATTGAAGGTATTGCTTCCAAATATATTTTTACTCTCCCTTGATGAATAAACGACCTTGTTACCTTTTGTATCGCAGCTATTATTCTCCCTGCCTTTAAATACCATTTGTGAAACTGTCGGTGAATCTATATATTTTTTAAAGATATTCGGGTAACCAAGCCTATTTGAAACAAATACTATCTCTTTTCCGTTTGATAAATATTGACCGCTAACATCTATGCCGCTAAAATCTGTTAGTTTGACACTTTTTTTGGTTGTTTTATCAAACTCATAAATATCAGGCTGTCCATCCGGAGACATAGTAAGGAGCAATCTACCGCCATCACTGCTTACATCAGAACATACGATCATACCTTCGCTTGAAGCAATATAAGTTTTTGCGCCATTGATAATATTATACTCATAAACTGTTGGCAGACCTGAACTCATAGATGTATAGTAAAAGCTTGTTTGACTTTTATTTGCCCACTTTGGAAAAAGATTTAATCCGTCTCTTATAATGGCTTTTTTATATGTAAAGGTATAATCGCTTAAAACTATTTCGCTTTTTCCGGGTCCTATATATCTTGACATCAAAACCAAACGATTTATCCATTCCATACTGTTATAACCAAGAAATTTATTTATATCACTTACAGCTTTGTGTATCAAAAACGGATACTTATCAAATGATGAAATATTGTAGTTTTTTTGAAATAGCAGCGAATTGCCGTCTCCATTGAACAAACTAACATTTAAATTAGCGCCATTGGCGCCTGAAAGATCATATTTCAATAGATAATTATCTGAGCCTGAAATATTTTTACTTTCTACAATTTCAAAATTTCCGCTTAATGTTAGATCATCTTTAAAAAGTATAAAACTTTTTTGTGAGATGGCAGGCATTAATCCACTGCTTATATTTTCTATAAAAATGCCCGCTTTTGAACCAACATTTTTTTTAATAGTTAAACTAACATCGCTCTCTGCTCTTATTAAACTAAATAACAAAAATAAAATATAAAAAAAACGCACCTATCTCTCCGCAATAAAATCAACATCAAATATATAAGCTCTGCCTCCGCCATGAGCGCCAAAGCCTACTCTTTGAAGCTGTCTAAGGTATTGTACCAATCCTTTGTTGAACTCTTCATTAGAAGATTGGCTGATAATCTCAAATTCAAATCTGCCGCTTGGCTCAATAACAAATTTTATCCTAGCTTTATTCCCTGCAAAATTGCTTTGAGCAGGCCAGCCGTTCAAGATAGATTTAACTTTTGATTTGTAACCCTCTTCTACTCCGCTGCTTTTAGCTGATAAAGCATTACCGATAAGATCAGATGCCTTACCGGTTGCTTTAGCTTTGGTTGCTAAAGTTCCGCCGGATACTGTTTGTTTTTGAGATACAATTGCAGTTTTTTTAGCGCTCATGCTTGGCGCTTTTAGATCAATCGTTTCAAATAGCGAAGTGGTATCTTTGAGCGTTTTTGATGTTTCTTTGATCGGTTTTTTAACAGCTCTTGTTTTTTTAATAGTACTGTTCGTTTCCGGCTTTTCTTTTTTTCTCTCAACTAAAGGCTTATTTGGTTTTTCTATCTCTTTAGGCTCTTCTTTTTGAAACTCTTTTTCTGTAAGCCCTTTTTCAATAAATGCTTTTTTTTCTTCGAGAATATTTTCGATCTTCTTAGGTTCTTGCACTTCTTCTTTTTTTGGCAACTTTTGATTTTGAGGTTTATCGTTAGGCTTTTGTGATGACGGCATATCAATACCCGACATATCTACTTTTATAATTTGCTCTTTGCTGCCTTGGGATTTATCATCTTTTGTATTTTGAACAAAAGCAAATATGGCTATAAAAATGATCAAAATATAGATCAAAATAGCGATCAAACCGCTTTTAATGGTATATGCTTTTCTCATCTCTACTCTGTTATCAATGAAACATTTAAAAATCCGGCTTTCTTAATACCCTTCAAGATATCTATAATATCTTTATACTCCAAAGATTCATCTGCTCTGATATATACACTGCTATTTTTATCTATATTTTTATCCGAAAAATAATCCAAAAATGAATCCTTACCATAAACTTTATCTTCTATATATATTTGTCCGGTTTTATCCATTCGTATTGTTATCGAGTCTGTTTTTTGAGACCTTGTAGTTTTTGAGCCGTCCGGAAGCTTTATCTGTTCTTGATATGTAATGGTTGGAGCGGCTATCATCAAAACAGCCATTAGAACAAGCATTACATCCATCAGCGGTGTAATGTTAAGATCCGGATCATCGTCCCAATTAAACATTATTATTCTTCTTTAGAACTTTTTGCCAATATCATTTTTGACTCAGAATTTAAAAGCGAGCTAAGCTCATAAGCTTTTCTTTTTAATATCAGATGAAATGTATAGGCAAATATAGCTACCAATATACCTGCAGCAGTTGCCACAAGGGCTTCTGAGATAGCAGGCGCAACAATATTTAATGCTGCGCTTGTCTGGTTACCAAGCTTACCAAATGTTTCCAAAATTCCCACAACAGTACCAAAAAGACCAATGAATGGCGCAGTTGAAGCAATGATGGATAGCAATGTAAGATTTCTTGTAGATACCCTCAAAGCATCACTAAAAGCTGCTTCTAAAATTGTAGAATTTGGATTTTTTACTTTTTCGAGATAAGAATAAAGAATAGAAAATTGACTTACGCTATTTGAGTTAAATGCATACATACTTTTTAAAGATTCTGCTTCTATATTTATACGAGCTTCAAGCAATTTAAATCTATCTATAAAAACCCAAAAAGTTATTATGAAATATAAAGAAAGTATTATCAATACAAAAATAGTGATAATACTTAATTGAGAGAGAAAATGTACCATAATACATATTATAGCATTTTTGCCATTTGTTCGACTTTTGCAACAGAGCTTGCGATCGCAACATTAGAAGATTCTGCACTTTTGAGAAGTTTCTTAGCTTCTTCTAGAGCATTAGCCAACTCATTACCTTCCCCGGAAACTGCAACCGCTCCGTCAACAATACAAGTTGTTTTAGTTTCATCAACTTTTACATAACCTGAATTGATAGCAATTGCAATTTTTTTGCCTTCCCGTGTTTCGATCTCTACAACACCGGCATTGAGCAAAGAAAGTAAAGTAGCATGTTTAGGAAGCACTCCAAACTCGCCTTCACTGCCTGGCAAAGTAACTTGTTTGACCTCATTGTCAAATATTACGCCATCAGGCGTAACAATTTCAAGTTTTAAAAATTCCATAATTTTCCTTTAATGGATTAAGCTTTAGCTTTCATTTTTTCAGCTTTAGCTATTGCTTCATTAATATTTCCTACCATATAGAAAGCAGCTTCAGGCAATTCATCATATTTGCCTTCCAGCAAGCCTTTGAATCCATTAATAGTTTCTTCCAATGTTACATAAACTCCCGGGGTGCCTGTAAATACTTCTGCAACATGGAATGGTTGAGATAGGAATTTTTCAATTTTTCTAGCTCTTTCAACTATCAATTTGTCATCTTCGGAAAGCTCATCCATACCAAGAATTGCTATGATATCTTGCAAATCTTTGTATTTTTGAAGCGTTTGTTGTACACCACGAGCAACTTTATAATGCTCATCACCGATAATTTGCGGATCAAGCATTCTTGAAGTTGAATCAAGTGGGTCAACCGCAGGATAAATACCTTTTTCAGCAATAGCTCTGCTTAGAACAGTTGTTGCATCAAGGTGAGCAAAAACTGTTGCAGGTGCCGGGTCAGTTAAGTCATCGGCAGGTACATAAACAGCTTGAACTGATGTGATCGAACCTTTTTTAGTTGATGTAATTCTCTCTTGAAGCGCACCCATCTCACGGCTAAGTGTCGGCTGATAACCAACAGCTGAAGGGATACGGCCAAGCAGTGCTGACATTTCAGAACCTGACTGTGCAAATCTAAAAATATTATCAATAAACATCAAAACATCTAGTCCCATTGCATCACGGAAATATTCAGCCATAGTAAGACCGGTAAGAGCGATTCTGTTTCTTGCTCCCGGTGGTTCACTCATTTGTCCATAGCATAGTGCAACTTTGTCAAGTACATTTGACTCTTTCATCTCATGATAAAGGTCATTTCCTTCTCTTGTTCTCTCACCAACACCGGCAAATACAGAGTAACCGCTATGTTTCATAGCAACATTATTGATAAGCTCCATGATGATAACTGTTTTACCAACACCGGCTCCTCCAAATAGTCCAACTTTACCGCCTTTTGAATAAGGAGCAAGAAGGTCAACAACTTTGATACCTGTTTCAAAAATTTCTGTTTTTGTACTTTGCTCTTCAAAAGGAGGAGGATCTCTATGGATCGACCAATATTCTTTTGCTTCAACAGGTGCGCCGTTATCAACAACATCACCAACAACATTAAAAATTCTTCCCAATACTTCTTTTCCAACCGGAACTTTTATACTGTCTCCAGTCGCTTTTACCTCTTGTCCTCTTCTAAGACCTTCAGTCATATCCATAGCGATCGTTCTAACACGATTATCACCAAGTTGTGCCGCAACCTCTAAAACCAATTTTTGCTCAACGCCATCAACAGTAAAATATGTTTCTAACGCTTCGTTTATTTCAGGCAGGTAATCGGTAAATTCTACATCGACTACAGGTCCTAATACTTGTACTACTTTTCCTATCATTATATCCCTCTCCTAAAATTATTTCATAGATTCCATACCACTGATTATCTCGATAAGTTCAGTAGTAATAGCTTCTTGTCTTGCTTTATTATATTTGATCGATAAGGATTTAACCATATCTTTCGCATTATTTGTTGCCGAATCCATTGCTTGCATTCTAGCGCTGTGTTCCGCAGCTAGTGAATCTATCAAAGAATAGTAAATTGTATATTCTATGTATTTTTTGACCAAAGCTTCAAGCAAAGTATTATCATTGTCCGGTTCAACTTCCAATTCAGAAGTTGAAACAGAATTAAGTGTTAAAGATGTATGATCAACCGGTAAAATTTGTGCTTGTTTTACCTCTTGAGTGATCATATTTACATATCCATTATGTACTAAAACTATTTTATCAGTTTTTCCGCTTAGATAGTCTTCAACAACCTGACCGATCAATGCTGATGATTTTTCAAAATCAGGAGCAGAACTTAGCCCTACAACCTGATCTAGCATATCAACACGATTAAACCTAAAATAATCAATACCTTTTCTACCAATAGCTCTAAGTCTAAGTTCAACGCCTTTTGCTTGATACTCTTTTCTTAAAGCATTTATTCTTTTGATAGTTTGGGCATTAAATCCACCACAAAGACCCTTATCTGCTGTGATAAAAATCAAATCTACTACTTTTGGATTGCTTGCATCTTTAAAATACGGCATATCCAAACCATCAACATTTGTACTAACCATTTTTTGAGCAATTTCACTCAATAGTTCAGTCAATTTTGCTGCATAGACTTTAGATTTTTTAGCTAATTCTTCTGTTTTTTTTAGTTTTGCAGAAGAGACAAGCTTCATGGCACGCGTAGTTTTTTCTGTGTTTTTAACACTTTTAATCTTACGCTGGATATCTTTTAAACTTGCCATTTTTTTACCTTTTACTTACGCTTCAAAAGATACTTTGAAATCTTCTATCGCTTTTTTAAGTTCACTCTCTGTATCTGCATCAATTTGTTTATTTGTTCTAATGCTATCTAAAATTGAAGAATATTTAAATTCTATAAAATTAAGCAATTCACTTTCAAATTTTGTAACTTTAGATACAGGAATACTATCCATATATCCTTTTATACCTGCAAATATTGCAACAACTTGTTTCTCGATCGGAACCGGAGCATACGGTGGTTGTTTAAGAATTTCAACCATTCTTTGACCGCGCTCAAGTTGTTTTCTGCTATGTTCATCAAGATCGCTTGCAAACTGAGCAAATGCTTGCAACTCTCTATAGCTTGCAAGATCAAGTCTAAGTGTACCTGCTACTTGTTTTGTTGCTTTAATTTGAGCAGCGCCGCCTACACGAGAAACTGAAAGTCCAACATTGATTGCAGGTCTGATACCTGAGTTAAATAGGTCAGTTTCAAGGAATATTTGTCCATCTGTAATAGAAATTACATTTGTTGGAATATATGCTGATACATCTCCTGCTTGTGTCTCAATGATAGGAAATGCTGTAATAGAACCGGCTCCTCTCTCATCACTAAGTTTTGCTGCACGCTCAAGTAGTCTTGAGTGTAGATAGAAAACATCACCCGGATAAGCTTCTCTGCCCGGAGGTCTTCTAAGGATCAAAGACATTTCACGATATGCAACAGCATGTTTTGAAAGGTCATCATAGAATATTACAGCATGTCTGCCATTGTCTCTGAAAAATTCAGCCATAGTTACACCTGTATAAGGGGCTAAGAATTGTAAAGCCGAAGATTCACTTGCACTCGCATTAACAACGATTGTATAATCCATAGCCCCATGTTCTTCAAGTTTTTTCACAGTTGAAGCAACATTTGATTGTTTTTGTCCTATCGCAACATATATACATACAACATCTTTACCTTTTTGGTTGATGATAGTATCGATCGCAAGTGTTGTTTTACCTGTTTGTCTATCGCCGATTATAAGCTCTCTTTGTCCTCTACCGACAGGAACAAGAGCATCGATAGCTTTAATGCCTGTTTGAAGCGGCTCATGAACTGATTTTCTAGCCATAATACCGGGAGCTTTTTCTTCAACAAATCTTGACTCAGTTGCATTAATTGCACCTTTGCCATCAATTGGCTGACCAAGAGCATTTACAACTCTTCCAATCATTGCATCGCCGGTAGGAACTTTTAGAAGTTCACCTTTCCTTTTTACACTCATGCCTTCTTTGATCCCTGCGCTTGTTCCAAGAACAACAACACCAACGCTTGCCTCTTCAAGATTCAAAACAAGCCCTTGTGCGCCGTTTTCAAACTCTACAACTTCTCCGGCCATAACATTGTTTAATCCATAAACAGTAGATATACCGTCTGCTATACCTACCACCTTTCCGATCTCATTGATATCTAGATCAATTTGAAAATTTTCAATTCTCTCTTTGATAATTGAACTGATCTCATCTGCTTGTAATTTAATTGCCACTGATACTCCTTTATAAAATATATTTACTAAAATGCTTGATTAATAAAATCTAAAAGCTGATCTTTAACTCTCTGTTTAGAAAAGTTTACCTCAATACCTAAATCATCTACTGAAACTCTAATACCTTCAATATCAGATTTTATCTCTTTTAGTGAAATAGTTGAACCCGTATGTCTTGAAAGCGCGCTTTCAAGTTGAGATATTTCACTTTTATCAAGCTGTTTATTGCTGTAAATAACACCCTGATAACTATTTGTCTCTTTTTGCAATTTGGCATTTATGATTTTTGATATTGCAGGTATTAAAGACAATCTTTGATTTTCACCAAGAACCTTAATGAAATTCATGATCTTTGTATCAACTTTATCACCTACTGCATCTAAGATTGCTTTTGTTTTATTTTCGTCACTTAAAAGCGGTGAATTCAAGGTACAGCTAACTGTTTTTGATTGACCAAATGCACTTGATAATCCATTCAAAATTTCTGCAAACTCTGAGATTAAGGCATTATTTTTTGTAGCAAATATTGCTTTCGCATACTTTTGTGCTATTAAAGCTTCCATTATGCAACCACCTTTCTATCTATGATAGATACGACAGATCTATTGCTAAGTTCTATATCGTCTATGCTTATATTTTCACTCAGTATGTTTCGAATTGTATCTTTTAGACTTTTTTTAGTCTCAAGATCCATTTTTTCTTGCATTTGCTTATCAAGAATTGAAATATCTTGAGCATTTGCCTGCATTATTTTTTCGCCAAGCAAAACTGCTTCATTTTTTGCATCCGCTACAATGCTTTTAGCTTTTGCTTCACTATCTTTTAATAAAGCTTGAGCATTTTTCTCTTCTTTTTTTGCAAGTTCAAGTTTGTTTTCTATCTCTTTGAGTTGATTTGCAATACCTTCTTGACGACCTACCAGAAAAGCTTTTAGTTTGTCAGCCAAAAGATAATAAAGCAAACCTGCAAAGATCAAAAAGTTCACTGTTCTTGGAAGTATATCCGTTTCTCTGCCTGTAAGAGCAAAATACTTTGTTGCTTCGCCACTTTCAGCATGACCGCTTGCCAAAAGCAATGCCGGCATAACTAATAAACTTAAAATTACTAATCTGTTTTTCATCCGACCTCCTTAGAGCTTGCTCAATTTTGTTTTGATAGCATCTCTAAATTTAGGTACTTCAGCAAGTATCGCCTCTTTTAGTGACTCTTTATCTTGCTCCAGAGCTTTGACAAATTTTTCATAACTCATTTCCAGCTCTTTTTGTTTAGCTTCGATCTTACTAGCTGCAACTAACTTTGCTTCATCAATGGCTTTTTGTCTGATCGATGCAGCTTCTGCTTTTGCTTCATTAATGATTTGCTGTGCTTTTGCTTGCATCTCATTACTATTACTAGTTAATTTTTTGCTAGTTTCTAAATCTTTTGCTATCGAACCTGTTCTTTCATCCATAAAAGCAATAAGAGGCTTATATAGAATCTGATTCAATAAAAACAAAAGAGTTATAAATACAACAAAGACAAACAACATTAAAGACGGTTGTATATCAAGCATCTCCTCTCCTCTTTTAATTTCACAATATCTTACCATTATAGAGGTAATAAAAAGGTTAAAAGTTTACACTTTTTTTATCATATTTATAAACTTTTCAAATTCATCTTCATTTTCAAAAGATATTTCCAATCTGTTTGAACTGATCTTATATGAAAATGGTAAAAATTCTTTCAATTTTTCTGCGTGTTTTTTGATGCTAAATGATATTTTTTTTACGCCTTTGGGACTTCTTGATTCTTGTTGGTTTTTATAATTTTTTACCATCTGTTCAGCATCTCTAACGCTAAGCTTTTGACCGATTATTGTAGAGAGTGCTATGCGTTGTTTATCATTAGACAAACCTACCAAAACCTTTGCATGACCTTGTGTTATTTTGCCGTTTATAAGCTCTTCTTGAACTTCAGGTATGAGAGAAAGAAGTCTTAATGTATTTGTGATCTGAGATCTGCTTTTGTGTACAATGGAAGACAACTCGTCATGCGTTATCTTATGAACTTCCAAAAGCTCATTATAAGAATTTGCGAGTTCAATAGGATTTAGATTTTCTCTTTGTATATTTTCGACAAGAGCCAATTCTCTCATCTGTACGCTATCTATATCTATTTCTACTACTATTGATTTGATCTTTGGCAGTTTTGCAAGTTTATGAGCCCTAAATCTTCTCTCGCCTGCAACTAGTATATATCCGCTATCTTTTTTGATAACGATAATAGGCTGAAGAAGTCCATGTTTTACGATAGACTCACTGAGTTCCTTGAGTGCATCTTCGTCAAAATGCTTTCTTGGCTGATATGGGTTTGGTGATATTAAAGATAGATCGATCTCTTCAATATATGCATTATTTTTAGCTAATGTTAGCGAATCCAGCTCTATTAGATTTTTACTGTAAGCCTCTTCTACATCTTCAAGAATGGCTCCCAAGCTTCTTCCTAACGCCATAAGCTATCCTTTTAATATAGCTTTTGCTAACTCTTCATAGGCAATGCTTCCTTTTGAATCACTTGCATATTCACAAATCGGCTTACCAAAACTTGGACTCTCTGCTATTTTAACATTTCTTGGGATAACTATGCATTCTTTGTTTTTTCCAAAATAAAAAAGATTATTTTTAAAATGATTATTTAGATCTTCTAATACCTGCTTAGAGAGATTATTTTGATTTGAATACATAGTAGGTAAAAATCCTTTGATCTTCAACTTTGGATTTATAGTGCGTCTAAGCATATTGATAGTGCTCAAAAGCTGCGCTAACCCTTCCAAAGCAAAGAACTCACATTGAATTGGAATTATAACAGAATCAGAGGCGCTAAGTGCATTTATAGTGATTGGTCCGAGCGCCGGAGGAGAATCTATAATAACATAGTCATACTCATCTTTTATCTCATTTAGTTTTGATCTTAAGATAAGTTCACGATTTTGCTTTGACGATTCATAATAATCTTTATCAAAACTAACCAAACCTATGCTTGACGGCACCAATGAAAGATTTGGGGTATTTGTTTTTAGTATAACTTGCGAAAAACTTTTAGAATTGTTTAAAATATGCAGGATATTAAATTCAAAACTATTTCTATGCAAACCTAAGCTCGTCGTTGCATTTGACTGTGGATCCATATCCAATAGTAATACTTTTTTATTTTTTACCGCAAGTGAAGCCGCTAAGTTAACGGCTGTTGTTGTCTTGCCAACCCCACCTTTTTGATTGGCTATACATATTACATTATTCATCTTAAACTATATATCCTTTCTCCATCAATATCCAATGAACCATCGTCACACAACAAAGCATCTTTTAGACTTTTTTTGCCAAAAGGCGTATGAGCAAAATAATTTTTGTTCTTAAAAAATTCTATCCTAACATTACTAAGTGTTAGCTTCCAAGTTGGTTTTTTTTCTATAACTTGTAAAAAATTTTCTAAAATAAAAACCGGGCTCTCTTCGATGATCAAAGTTGTAAAATCATCATCTCTTTTACCTATATTTACGCCAATACCGCACACTAATGTATCTCCAATAACATTAGTAATAATCCCGCCTATTTTGTTATCGTTCAGATATAGATCATTTGGCCATTTCAGCCATACATCTTTATTTGATCTTACTAAAATCTCTTGCATTATTTTACCAAAATATATAGATGCTGACTGCAGTGGCAAATCATTCGGAAGCATAGAGAGTGGCAATGCGACGGATGCAAATAAGCTTCCTTTTATACAAACCCAGCTGTTATCTCTGCTTCCTATTCCGTTTGTTTGGTTATCTGTCAAAATACAAACAGGAGGTTTAATGGTTCCGTTTTTTATTGCTTCGATCAGATAAACTTGCGTTGAAGGCAAAGTATCAAACGAGATAATCTCCAACTTTAAGTCCCCTTCCAAGACAATAAGCTTTTGCGCTCATAGCTTTTTTTGATTCAGGCTGAAGCATATTTATCTTTATTGCGCCCAATTTACATCCAACAATAACACTATCATTAACAATGTCAAGCAGTATTCCTTTTTTATTTTTACTGTCAGGATCTAAAAGCTCGATATCTAAAAGTTTCATTTTATTATCCAGATAAATACCGGGCCAGCCATAATATGCCCTAAATTTATTATAAATTTCATTTGCACTCTCAAAGTCTATCAGACCGTCTTCTTTTTTTATTTTTTTACAGTGGGACGAGACAGCTTTAGTCTGAGCAATGGGCATAATATTATCAAAATTTTTTAATACATCGATCGCAATAACAGAAGCATCAATACTCAATTGATCCATCAATTCATTTACTTTCATATTTTGCGGTATTTTAAAATATCTATAACCAAGTACAGGACCGCTGTCAAGTCCTTCTTCCATAAGCATAGCAGTAACGCCCGTAAACTTATCGTCATTTAACAAACACTGCTGTACAGGGCTTGCGCCTCTGTAAAGCGGCAACAAAGAAGCATGCAGATTTATACAAGGAGCGATATCTAAAATATTGCGTGGCAGCAATTGACCAAAAGCAGCCACCACAATAAAATCCGGCTTAATTGAAACAATGGCTTCATATACTCCGTCATCTTTTAAACTCTTTGGCTGCAATATATCTATATCATACTCAAGCGCTAATACCTTAACATCCGGTGGTGTTAACTCCATCTTGCGTCCTATTGGGCGATCAGGCTGAGTAACTACTAAGGATATCTCAAAACTGCCGTCTTTTATCAATCCGTCTAATATTATTTTGGCATATTCCGGCGTACCCATATAAACTATTTTTTTCAACACTTTCTCCAATATTCAATTCTGTACTTTTAAAATATTATCAAAATACTCTTTTGATATCTCCCATCTCTTTCCTCTATCGGAATGCAAAATTATCAGCAGTATGTCTTTGTTGTTATGTTTTGCTCTTGCTATAAGGCAAGGACCTGCTTTTGCAGTATATCCAGTTTTTATTCCTATTGTATAAGGATAATACTCAAGAAGCTTGTTGTGTGTTTTGAGATTGTAGTGTTTTGTTTTGCTTATATCATATATAACCACTTTTCTATAATTAACTATATCATTAAAATGGGGTAGCGTTATGGCATATTCACTCAAAAGCGCCAAATCATATACTGTAGTTACATTTTCGCCGATATCAAATCCGCAAGGATTGGTAAAGTTGGTATTTTTCATTCCTAATTCTTTGGCTTTTTTATTCATCATCACAGCAAATTTTTCTACACTTCCTGCCAGATGAATAGCGATCGCCGTTGCTGCATCGTTAGATGATGAAACAAGAGTCGCAACCAAAAGGTCTTTCATTAGAAATTTATCGCCCTCTTTTGCGCCAAATTTAAACTGTTCAACCTTTGTCGCTTCATAAGGCATGGTAACGATCTCATTAAGCCTATTGCTCTCTATTGCCAAAACAGCCGTCATAACTTTTGTTAAGCTTGCAGGAGGCATTTTTGTATGTAACTCTTTGGAATACAAAATATCTTTACTGTTTATCTCTTTTAACAAAAATGCTTTTGCTTTTACATAAGGAATATCTTTTATATTGCGATAGACCATGATCTTATGCGGCTGCTTGACTTTGGCTGTTGGCTTTGAATTGTTTAAAATAACATACGGTATTATCATCATAATGCTTATTATGATATAAACGATCCAAATATATTTTAATCTCTTAATTTTCTTCACAAAATACCTAAAATAATTTTACAATATATAATATATTATATTCAAATTTTGGTTATATTATGCCCAACATCTATACATAAAATATAGCGTCAAAATCGCTACCGGCGGATTATGGTACCATCTTCTTGGGGCAACCGGATTACTTTAAAAGTTTGGGTATATAGATCATTATTTTATGCCTTAAAAAGCGTGCCGCCTTTTTGCACACCGTCGAGTAAAAAACTTTTTATATCGGTCAAATCAAAACCGCTTGCCAAAAACATCTCTTTACCATTTTCAAGCAAAAACTGGGCAGATTGAAGTTTAGTTACTATACCGCCCGTTGCAAACTCATTATTTGCGCTATATTCTGCACTCAAAACATCTTGGCTTAAAAAAGAGTGTGTTTTATACATGACGGCATCATCAAATTTATTTGGGTCTTTGTCATAATATCCGGCAATATCAGATAGGATCACGAGCATATCCGCATCGAAGTGATATGTTACATGAGCGGACAATCTATCGTTATCCCCAAAAACAAGTTCTTCTGTGGCGGTAACATCATTTTCGTTTATGATAGGTACGACTTTATTGGATAGTAGCACATTTATAGCATTTTTAGCATGCTCGGTTCTTTTTCTTGAATCCAAATCAGCTGCGCTAAGAAGCACTTGCGAACAGATTATGCCAAATTTATCAAACTTTTCTTGATACATTTTCAAGAGTAACGGCTGTCCTATAGCAGCTAAGGCTTGACGATTTGCGATATTTGATTTATCGAGTTTCAACCTTGTATATCCGCTAGAAACTGCTCCGGAACTTACCAATATCACTTCTTTACCGCGTTGCTGCAAAGATGCAATAAGTTCGACTATAGATTTTATTCTCTCTTTTGAAATTTGAGCATTTTCGGTCAATACATGTGAACCTACTTTAATAACAACTCTATTCATTTGCGGATTTACTCTCTTTTAATATTTTAACTATATCGCCTAATATGTATTTAATGGCTTTTATATTGATATGAGATACAGACGAAATAGGCAAAACAAATAGAGGCGATGTAGGCTTTTTGCCAAATTCGTATTTTGCGCCGTAATTTATATAGTTACTGTCTATATTTTCACTTTTAAGATTATCATTTGGCTCTAAACCTATAGCTACCATAAACTCTTTTATCTTTTCATTACACTCTTCAACGCTCAAAGCATCGATCTTTGTTATAGCTATTGCATAATCTCTTTTACTCAAAACTTGTGAGTATTTTTTTAGCTCTTCAAATAGTGAGCTAAATTGATACTCCATTTCTCGATAATTGCTTACATCTATCATAAAAAGAAGGATCGATGTTCTCTCTATATGCCTCAAAAACTCTATACCAAGTCCTCTTCCATCACTTGCCCCTTCTATGATACCGGGGATATCGGCCATCACAAATGAGTCATAATCGCTATGATCAACGACACCAAGAGTTGGGACGAGAGTCGTAAACTCATAATTTGCTATCTGTGGTCTTGCATTTGACAAAACAGAAATGAGTGTTGATTTACCGACATTCGGATATCCTACAAGTCCAACATCGGCTATCATTTTCATCTCAAATCTCACCTGTTTTGTGATGCCTGGCAGTCCCGGTTGCGCATAAGTGGGTCTTTGGTTACTTGAATTTTTAAAGTGCATATTACCTAATCCACCCTTGCCGCCTTCAAGCAATTTTACTTTTTGGTTATTTTCAGTCATATCAAGTAAAAGTTCGCCGCTTTCTACATCAAAAATTTGTGTTCCGGGAGGAACTACGATGATAACATCCTCACCACTTTTTCCATATTTTTTACGACCTTCGCCCGGACGACCGTTTTGAGCTTTTATATGATGTCTTCCCCTGAGTGATGCAAGCGTGTCGGTATTATTGTCCGTCTGTATATATACAGATCCTCCTCTGCCGCCATCTCCTCCGTCCGGACCGCCTTGTGCTACGAACTTCTCTGTCCAAAATGATACTGCTCCGGCACCGCCCTTGCCTGAACTAACAGTTAGTTCAACTCTATCTATAAACATATATATATTACCTTTCTTGTTGTAAATAATAGTATCTTTATTTATAAAAATATACTATTATTTGATTGATAGAATTATACCAAAAAAAGAGAATATTTAGATTGTCATCTTGATGACTTAATGTATTTATGATACAATGACAAAAAAACAAAGGATTGATCATGCGGACAAGAACAACAGTTTCACTTGAAGATGATTTGCTCAAACTTCTCAAACTTAAAGCCGTAGAGACTTCAACATCTGTCTCAACTCTGCTAAATAATATACTTTTTGATGCTTTTAGAGAAGATAGTGATGATTTGGAGATATTTAAAGATAGAGAAAAAGAGCCTAGTATTTCATTTGAATCATTTCTGCAAGAGTTGAAAAGTGAAAATAGATTATAAGATAGAAATTAAAAAATCTGCACAAAAAGAGCTAAAAAATCTCCCAAATAAAGAGTTAAAGAGAGTCATTGAAAAAATAAGCTCACTTGCCACAAACCCTAGACCCACAGAATGTAAAAAACTTAGTGGCGACGAGAAATACAGGGTAAGAATCGGCAACTATAGAATACTTTATAGTATAGAAGACAATATTTTGACTATTTTTATCATAAAAGTTGGACATCGCAAAAATGTGTATGAGTAGCAAATAAACTTCACCCCTCCATATCACAAATGATAGAGATTTTTATAATTGTGGAATTGAATCAATGAGTGCAGAGAAGTTTTTGATGTGCAATTAAACTAAACATTTGATAAAAAAATATTTTGGAGATAAAAAATCAAAGAAGCGAGAGCCTCTTTGTGTAGAATTATGCAGGTATTACAGAAACTTTCTTTTGTGATGCAGTTTTGTTTTCGAACTTAACTGTACCTTCGATAAGAGCGAATATTGTATGATCTTTGCCCATACCTACACCACTACCCGGATGAACTTTTGTTCCTCTTTGTCTGATGATGATATTGCCTGGGATTACTGCTTCACCGCCAAATTTTTTAACACCTAAACGACGACCGGCTGAATCTCTATTATTTTGGGTTGACCCCTGACCTTTCTTGTGTGCCATATTTTTCTCCTTATGCTATGCTAGTGATTCTAACTCTTGTAAAGTCTCTTCTGAAACCTCTTTTAAGTTTAGAATCTTTTCTTCTTCTTTTTTTGTAAATGATAACTTTTTTATCACGACCTTCGTTGATTACTTCACCTTTAACAACTACTCCACTAATAAATGGAGTACCAACTGTCAAAGTACCATTATCAAGCGCAAGAACTTCTTTGAATTCTACTGCGCTTTTTGGCTCTAAGTTCATATTGTCAAAGCATACGATATCGCCCTCTTTAACTTTGAACTGTTGACCACTTGCTTTTATGATTGCGTACATTGCAAACCCTTTATATTTTATGTTTTGTTTAAAAAGTGTAAGATTATATCGAAATAATCTTTAATCTTTTTTAAATTAAACTATTTTCAATCCACAACTAAAAACTAACGACTAAAAACTAACAACCAACCAAAGCTATACACTCTATTTCCACAAGAGCATTTCTAGGTAATGTTTTGGCAGCAACCGTACTGCGGGCAGGCTTATGGCTTCCAAAATGTTTTTCATATATCCTGTTCACTTCCGCAAAGTCATCCATATCCGCTAAAAATATGGTTGTTTTAATGACTTTTTCCATAGAACTTCCGCCTGCCTCCAAAACAGCCTTTAGGTTGCTCAATACTTGATTTGTTTGAGAAGATATGTCATTTCCTGCCATCTCGCCGTTTGGCATAAGTCCTATCTGACCTGATGTATAAATAAGTCCGTTTGCTACGATTGCCTGCGAATAAGGTCCTATGGCTTGTGGCGCATTTTGTGTTGATATTATATTCATTATATGACTCCTTTAGTTTGCTTCAAAAAAGAGATAATTTGTACTATAGTCCGAAACTTCAAAATATACTTTTTTCTCATTTGCATCAACAACATTATTTAGATTTATATCATGATAACCGTATCCAAATCTATATGCTCTTGGCACACTATCATTTGTTCCCATGGCAGTTGACATTTTATCAATTTTTAAAAATCTATGCACTAGCTTATCGCTTGCATAAATTTCAAGTACACCGTTTGTTCCCGTCCAGTTTTGAAGAGAACGGCTTAAGTTATTTTGAGTTTCCTGTGTACACCCTGTTATTGCAAATAGTAGTGCGATCAAAAAAAATATTTTTATTTTCATCTCTTTTTTCATTTTTGAATATTTTACCATTTTTTATATTGGCAAACCAAATTTTTGGATTATAAGCTCACCGTTTTCATTAAAATATATATAATACAGTTTATCTTTCGCCACACTTTGTCCCGCAAGATATCTAAGAGCCAAATTTGCTTGAAGTGAAGCTATGTGCATGACTATCGGAGCGGCAATACCTGCCGGTCTATGATCGCTTGCATTAAATGAATTAAATCCTGACTTTTCAAAGAAACAGACATAGCCGTGCCATGCCTCCACGCTTCCATATATCCATGGAATATTTTGTTTTTTTGCAAAAATATCTATTTGCATTCTTGTTTGCAGATTATCTGTTGCATCAATTATAAGATCATATCTGCCCTCTAACTTGCTAAACTCTTCAAAAGTAGAAATGATAGCTTTTATATTTACAAAAGGATTTTTTGATCGAACTAAAGTTACAACTACTTTTGCTTTATACTTATCTTGATCTTTTAGCGTAAAGGCTATTTGCCTGTGGATATTATGCAAAGAGACTTTATCAAAATCAACTATATCTATATAGCCTATACCGCTGGTGCCAAGAGCAAGAGCCAAAGATGAACCAAGCCCGCCTGCGCCGATTATGGCTATTCTTTTGTCTTGCAAGCTTGTCTGTGTTTCTGCACCCCAAAGCTGAATTTGTCTAAGAAAATACTCTTCTTGTGTCATATTATTCCAACTCTTTTCTTAAATTGAGAGCTTGTTCAAATCTCCACTCTTTTTTGTGGGCTTTTAAAACTTTTTTATCTATCCCTTCAACCAACATAGACTCTTTATCCTCTAACATCATTTCCACTTCTCCGTCAGGACGCACCAGCATACTATCTCCGTAAAATCTCCACTTGACATCTTTATCATTATATTCTCCAAGTCTATTTACCCTAAGTATATAGGTTTCATAAAGAAATGCCTGTGTTTTTATGATCTCTCTCCATCTGTTATGCGAACCGAAAGTAGAGGATGTAGGAAGTATGACCAAATCTATTTTTTTTGCTCTTACATAATCCCAAAAAGGTGGAAAATGCATCTCATACCCCGCCATCACCATGATCCTAAATCCATCAATAGTAAAGATAAGAGGCGATTTTAAGGCTTCTATCTTATTTTTAAAAAAACTCTGCTCATCCCAATGCTCATAAGGTATAAGTATCTGCTGTTCATAATAAAGTGTACTAGACGAACTGATCTTTGCGATAGTTTTTACAAAGTCCTCTTTTTTGAACATTACAATGGGAGCGATTATGGTCATATCATACTCTATGGCGTATGATTTTAAAAGTTTTAAATGTTTTTCTGATTGTTCTTTGACCATAGATTGCGGCATGGAAGCGAGTTCTTTGAAAAAATGATTTAGTACATATTCGCCAAAAACCATTATCTTTGCACCCCTGGCATGCGCATTTTTAAAATAAAATTCTAGTCTTGACGGATTAAACCCCAATGTTTGAAGTTGCAGAGCTGCTACTACAAGCTGGCTGCTCAAGCATCATCCTTGATACTGTTTTGTTCGATTATTTTTATTTTTGCTTTTGCTTCTTCTAAGATAGTGCCGGCTTCTTGAATGCTCTTGATGCCCTCTTCGTATAGCTTAACGCTCTCTTCTAAAGATATATCTTGCTTCATAAGCTTTTCTATTATGGATTTTGCATTTGCTATTTTTTCTTCAAAACTTTCATTTGACATCGTTCTCTCCTAGAATGGCTTTAATATCATCTTCAAACTTATCAACTTCAACCAAAAATGCATCATGTCCATAGTCGCTTTGTACCTCTTTGTAAGTTACTTGTTGAGAATTCTTTTTCATAACTTTATATATATACTCCATCTCTTCGGGGAAAAAGAGATAATCTGAACTAAAGCTAAAAAGATGTACTTTTGATCTTATACGGGACAAGGCATCTTCTACGCTGTCATAGCCTCGTTCTAAACTAAAAGTATTTATAGCCTTAACGATATACAGATAGCTAAGCGGGTCAAAAATTTTGCTAAAATTTGTGGTATTATACTCCATATACCGCTCTACTTCATATCTTCCGAAGAGTTCAAAAAGTCCGTCATTGCTCACATAGTTTCTATCAAATTTTTTATCCATTGATTTAGGAGAAAGGAATGATATATGTCCTGCTATTCTGCCTATCGCAAGTCCGCTAAGCCCCTTTTCTTTGAAAGCATCTTTAGCATAATTGCCGTTTTCAAATCTAGGATCTGTTCTTATAGCTTCAACGGCAACTTTGTTAAATGCTATAGTCCATGGTCTTGTTTCATATGTTGCAGCTAAAGATATTATATTTTCTGATAGATTTGGATAGTCAATGGCAAATTGAAGCGCTTGCATGCCTCCCATCGATCCGCCAATTATCGCTTTGAGTTTATATATCCCAAGAGATGAAAGCAAGTGGACTTGAGCTCTTACCATATCTTTGATAGTTACTACGGGAAATTTAAGTCTAAAAGGCGTTAAAGACGGGTAGGAGTTGCTCATAGGACCGGTAGAGCCAAAACAGCTGCCTATGACATTTGAGCATATAACAAAATACTTGGAAGTATCTACGGCTTTACCGTTACCAATGAGATCATCCCACCAGCCAGCTTTTTTCTCGCCCTCGTATATTCCTGCCGCATGATGCGAGCCACTTAGCGGATGACATATCAATACTATATTGCTTTTATCTTCATTCATTTCACCATATGTCTCATATGCTATGGTATATGGTTCTAATATACGACCGCTCTCTAAGTAAAGCGGACTGCTAAAATGCGCTTGTTTTGTTTCTATCTTCATACACTGCTTTTGAAAAAATAGTTTGCTATATTTTATCGTAACTGGACTTTAGAGTTAGTGAAGCGATACAAAAAAACAAAGTCTTTGCGACCATACTATCACTATCACTCAAACATCTTCTGCTTCTTTAAAAGGAGTACCGGCGTTTTGATGCAACAGTGTGGTATCTATGGCTATTATTTACTAATTACTGTTGTACTAAATAGTATGTTTACATCGTTCCAAGTCTTACCCTCGTGCAGATCATAACAACTTTTATTAATAGAACGCAACGCCTTTAGCCCGCCAAAATCGAGTATATCTATTGTTCCGGTAGCTTTAAATATATTGTCTTTGAATGTATATACCATTGGTATATCTTTTGTAACACCGCCCATAGATAGTCTTATTTTCATTGTTGATTTTGCCTCATCTAATGAGATTATATATCCGCTAATAACGGGGCTGGTCAATTTTTTGAAGAACATTTCAGATATTGTAGCGTCTCTGGCAACATTTTTGGTATCTATTTTGGTGCTATCGATCAGAATTTTAGAGCCTACCATTATAGAGGAAATAGTATTGCCATCTTTTTTGCCACTCGTGTATTTAATATCTGTAAAATCTCCGGAAACTCCCACTTTTGCCAAAGTCTTAAATGCTGTCCAAGTAACACTTGCTTTATCTGTCTGTATAAATGTTTGTGCCCAAACAAATAGGCTAAATGCCACCATACTTACTAATATTTTTTTCATGAAACAACCTTTATATTGAATTGTACTATCTTATATCATAATAAATATTAATTTTTAGAGGCGCCCTTATCAACTAACTAAGCAACAGCCCTACTCATCATAAAGAGAAGTACTTAGATACCTCTCTCCGGTATCACATAGGATGGTAACGATAACCTTGCCTCTGTTTTCTTCTCTTGAAGCTACCATGGACGCCGCAAACACATTTGCTCCGGCTGAGATACCGACCAAAAGCCCTTCTTGCTTGGCTAAATTTCTTGCAGTTTCAAAAGCATCTTCATTGCTAACTGTTATTATTTCATCATAGATTTTTGTATCTAAAACAGTTGGAACAAATCCTGCCCCAATGCCCTGTATCTGATGCGGCGCAGGCGCTCCTCCGCTAAGCACAGGTGAACTTGCCGGTTCTACTGCTATGATCTTTATGTTAGGATTTAGCTCTTTTAACTTTTCTCCTATTCCGGTGATAGTTCCTCCCGTACCGACTGCTGCGACAAATACATCTATCTTGCCATCAGTGTCATTGTATATCTCAAGCGCTGTTGTTTTACGGTGCGCTTCAGGATTACTTTCATTAGCAAACTGTCCCAATATAATAGAATTTGATATACTTTTTTGAAGCTTATTTGCTTTATCAATAGCTCCTTTCATACCGTATTGAGGCTCTGTTAAAACTATATTTGCACCCAAAGCTTTAAGCAGTTTTTGTCTTTCTATACTCATTGAGCTTGGCATGGTTAGTATGAGCTTGATCCCAAGAGCAGCGCATGCGCTAGCCAGAGCAATTCCGGTATTTCCGCTTGTTGGCTCTATGATAGTTGTATTACTGTCTATTAGCCCTTTTATGAGGGCATCATTTATCATATTGATACCTATCCTGTCTTTTACCGAATGGGTTGGATTCATAAATTCACATTTTCCAAGCACTAAAGCTTCATTTTCACTAGCAACCCTAAGTTTTACTAGCGGAGTATTACCAATAAGTCCTGTAACATCAGTTGCATATTTCATAAATTTTCCCATCTACAAGCGGCATTACTTACCCTAACGCCTTAGAAAGGTCGGCTATGAGATCTTTTGTATCTTCAAGCCCGATACTTAGTCTGATAGTTGATGGATTTACACCAATTTTTATTAACTCTTCTTGTGTTAATTGAGAATGTGTCGTGCTTGCCGGATGGGTGATAAGTGATTTGCTATCTCCTATATTAACAACCACGCTAAACAGTTCAACACTATCAATAATTCTTTTTGCTTCTTCAAAACTATCTACATCAAAAGATATAAGCCCGGAAGCTTTGCCGTCTTTAAAGTATTTTTGCGCTCTTTCATATCCACTATGGCTCTTTAGCCCGGGATAATTAACAGATTTTACTTTTGGGTGAGCCTCTAAAAACTTTGCCACTTCAAGTGCATTTGAAGAGTGTTTATCCATTCTAATGGAAAGAGTTTCAAGTCCTTGTATAAATAACCAACTGCTAAATGCCGGCAAACATGCTCCTATATCTCTAAGAAGCGCAAGCCTGACCCTAAGCGTGAAGTTTGGAATAGGAACATCTGTATAGACAAGTCCGTGATAGCTCTCATCAGGTGTGTTAAAGTGGCTATATCTTGTAGATTTTTTGAAAAACTCATTTAAACCGTTTCGTTCCACTATGATACCGCCTATCGCACTTCCTTGTCCGTTAGTGTATTTTGATATAGAGTGTACTACCACATCTACACCCCATTTTATAGGGTTAAAAAGCGCTGCCGATGCTACGGTATTATCACATATTGTCAAAACCCCGTGTTTTTTTGCAATTTGTGTAATTTTCTCTACATCGGCTATCGCAATCTGCGGATTGGAAAGTGATTCAAAAAATATAGCTTTTGTATTATCATCTATAAGCTCTTCTAGATTGCTCGCATCTTCACTTTTAAACACTTTTGCACTTATGCCAAATCTCTTTATAGTGTGAGTAAGCAGCGTAACGGATCCACCATATATCTTATCTGAGATTATTATATTATCTCCGGCCTCTGCTACATTTACGATAGCATAAAAAATAGCAGATTGCCCTGAAGCTACGGCAATTGCCGCTGCACCATTCTCTAGTTTGGCAAATCTAGCCTCCAAAACATCGTTTGTCGGGTTTGTCAGCCTGCTATAAATTGATCCGAGCTCTTTTAGCGCAAAAAGATTTGCTGCATGCTCACTATCTCTAAAAGCATAAGCTGTACTTTGATAAATAGGAACGCTCATTGTCCCATGTCCGAATTTTTTATCATATCCGCTATGTAATGCTATCGTCTCTTTTTCCATTAATTTTCCTTATGTTTATTTAAACTCTTCCAATAAACTTTAGCGGTAATTAAAATTAATGCACAAATGTATCTAAGTATATTTTATCATCAAATCCCACAATAAGTTTATCGCCAAATTCAATTACAGGTCTTTTTAAAAGCATATTCTCGTCTGAAAGCCATTGTAGTTTGCCACTCTCATCAAGATCGAGTTCTTTTAACTGCAAGGTTTTGTATTTTGTGCCTTTAGTATTTAAAAGCACATCAAGAGGGGCTTTAGTTGCCCATTCTTTGATTTTGCTTTTATCTACTTTTTTTGTTTTAAAATCTACAAATTCAAATTCTATGTTATGCTTATTCATAAAAGCAATGGCTTTTCTAACGCTTCCGCAAGTTTTAATGCCGTATATTTTTATCATGAGTGATAATTCGGACTTTCTTTTGTTATAGTAACATCATGTACATGGCTCTCTTTAAGCCCGGCGCTTGTTATCTCTACAAACTCTGCTTTTTCCCAAAAAGTTTCGATGTCTTTACTACCGCAGTATCCCATTGAACTTCTAAGTCCTCCTATCATTTGATAAACAACATCAGAGATCTTGCCACGATACGGAACTCGTCCTTCTATTCCTTCGGGAACCAGCTTGTCTGCCGCAGTACCTTCTTGGAAATATCTATCTGTACTTCCTTTTGTCATAGCACCAATACTGCCCATGCCTCTATACTCTTTAAATTGTCTTCCATTGAACATTATTATCTCACCTGGAGCTTCATAAGTTCCTGCGAGTGCAGAGCCAAGCATTACACTGCTTGCTCCAACAGCAAGAGCCTTTGCGACATCGCCGCTATATCTTATCCCGCCATCAGCAATTACAGGTACACCGTATTCTTTTGCCACAAGAGCAACATTGTCAATTGCACTTATTTGAGGCACTCCAACTCCGGCAACTATTCTGGTTGTACAAATCGATCCCGGTCCGATACCAACTTTAACAGCATCAGCTCCTGCTTCGATCAAATCTTTTGCCGCTTCACCCGTGGCGATATTTCCGGCTATTACATCAATATCAAGCTCTTTTTTTATCTGTTTAACGCTATCTAAAATGCCTTGAGAGTGTCCATGAGCCGAATCAAGAACAAGCACATCAACTCCTGCTTCAACAAGCGCTCTAGCACGATCTAGTTGTCCAACACCTATTGCGGCCGCAACTCTTAATCTTCCAAACTCATCTTTGTTTGCATGTGGATACTGAACTTTTTTCTCTATATCTTTTATCGTAATAAGACCTTTTAATCTGCCTTCATCATCAACAATAGGAAGTTTTTCAATTTTGTGCTTCTCTAAAACGCTTGATGCCTCTTCAAGTGTAATACCTGCTTTTGCAGTGATCAAAGGAGTAGGTGTCATTACATCTTTTACAAGCAGTTTCATATCTTTTATAAATCTCATATCGCGGTTTGTAATGATGCCTAAAAGTTTCATCTCATTATCAACTACAGGAACGCCTGAGATACTATACTCTCTCATCATCTCTTCGGCAAATGCAACGCTTTTATCAGGAGATATATAGATAGGATCTATTATGATACCGCTTTCGCTCTTTTTAACTTTTTTAACTTGTTTTACTTGAGTTTCTATATCCATATTCTTATGAATAACGCCAATACCGCCAAGTCTTGCCATAGCGATTGCCGCTTTATATTCAGTAACAGTATCCATAGCGGCAGAGACTATTGGAATATTTAGCGTAATTCTTTTTGTTAAATTTGTTTTTATACTCACATCTTTTGGTAATACTGTTGAGTGCTGCGGTACAAGCAATACATCTTCAAAAGTTAAAGCTCTTTGTTTTATTCTCATAATATCTCTCCTTTAAGTTATTTTATTTTGCCTATATTAATTGTAGCCGATTGCCTTTTCTAGTCCAAGAGCGCCGTCAAGCAGCGTTTGCTCATCAAATGCATTAGCTATGAACTGCAAACCTATCGGCATTCCGCTCTCGTCACGCCCAACCGGAAGTGAAAGTGCAGGAAGTCCGGCTAAGTTAATTGCGATTGTGTACATATCGCTTTTATACATTTCAAGCGGATCATGAACAGCGCCGATTTTTGGAGCTACACTAGGAGCTACAGGAGAAAGGATAAGATCGGCATCTTTAAATATCTCATTAAATTCATCCCTTATCAGATGTCTTACTTTTTGCGCTTTTAGATAATAAGCATCATAATATCCCGAAGATAGAACAAAATTACCGAGAAGTATTCTTCTTTTTACCTCTTCTCCGAAACCTTCTGTTCTTGTATTTATGAACAGATCGCCAACATTTGTAGATTCTGCGCGTCTGCCGTATCTTATACCGTCAAATCTAGCCAAGTTAGTTGCCGCTTCGGCAGTAGCCACTATATAATATGTTGCAATATTATATTTTGTATTTTGCATATTTTTGTGAACTATGGTATGTCCTAAAGACTCCAATGTCTTAACCGTATTTGCATATGCTTGCTGTATATCACTGCTCGCTTCACTTATATAATTATCGATTACTGCGATCGTTAGCTTTCTATCGGGGTTTAGATTTGGAAATGTAGGCGCACTTGATATATCAGCGCTTGTCGAATCTTTCTCATCATGGCCGCTGATCGCATCATAAAGTATAGAAGCGTCAGTTACATTTTGAGTAATTGGTCCTATTTGATCCAAACTTGATGCATATGCCGCAAGTCCATATCTGCTTACTCTGCCGTAAGTCGGCTTAAATCCAACACAACCGCAGTATGCCGCAGGCTGACGAATAGAGCCGCCGGTATCGCTTCCAAGCGCCGCTATGGCAATTCCGCCGGCAACTGCCGCTGCAGCTCCGCCGCTACTTCCGCCCGGTACCCTTGAAGTATCATGTGGATTTTTTGTAATACCGTAAAAACTACTCTCTGTCGTACTTCCCATAGCAAATTCATCCATATTTGATCTGCCTAAACACATCATACCGTTTTGTGAAAGTTTTTCAATGACCGTTGCATTATATGGGGCAATATATCCTTGAAGAATTTTAGAGCCGCTCGTAACACTCCAGCCGTCAACTTGAATATTATCTTTTATCAAGATCGGAACACCGCTTCCGGATGTTTCAAATCCAACATAAGCATTAAGATCGCTCGCCTTTGCTTTATCTAAAATATCATTTACCAACTTTGTTTGCTCTTGCGGCGAAAGTTTCAAAGCCTCTTGTAGTGTGATCACATATGCTCCTTTGATAATCTATTTTTATAATATTTCACAACACCCAAACCAATTCCGATAAGGATAAAAATAAAACCTATTGATATTGCTATAACTTCATTTCCTACAGGCTTAGTCATATCAAACATTTAAAACCTTTGCGCATCTGTCACAAATACTATCTTCGCTTATAGCTTTAAATCTCCAACATCTTGGACATTTATAACCATCAGCTTTTGCTATATCAAATTTTACGCCATCAACTTCAAATGATGCAAGAACTTCGCTTTTCGCCTTATTTCTCACATATGAGACAATGAACCAATCCTCTAAGTCTTTTTGGTTTTTAATACCCCAATCATACTCGCCGCAAAGTTCAACTTCAAGAGTAGATTTTAAAACTTTATCTTTTTTAAGTTTATCTATCTCTTCAGAAAACTTCTCTCTAATATCTACCAATTTTGCTACATTAAGCTCAGAGCTTACTTCAGGCAAAGTTACAAATTCAAAATCAAAAATATTTTTTGCATCACCTTTTAAAAGAGGTGTTGCATAATCCAATATTTCATCAGCCGTATAAGTTAAAACCGGCGCGATAAGCCCAAGCATGCTTTTTGCAATGAGCGCCATTGCGCTTTGAGATGCTCTCCTAGAAGGATTATTTATATCATCACAATACAATCTGTCTTTGCATATATCCATATAAAGAGAGCTAAGATCATTTACAAGAAAATGGTTAAGAACGGAAAAACCTCTTAAAAAATCATAATTGTCAAAGTTTGTTTTTACTTCGTCAAATACTTTTTTAGCGCTATTAACTATCCAAAGATCAAGCTCACCAAACTCTTTTACATCGACCAAGTTTTCTAGATCGCTAATATTTGCCAGCAAAAATCTAAATGTATTTCGTATCTTTCTGTACTGTTCAGCGCTCTGTTTTAAGATATTTGATGAAATTTTAAGATCATTTTGATAGTCACTTAATGCTACCCAAAGGCGGAGTATCTCACTGCCAAACTCTTTTATAACCTCATCAGGCGCAACTACATTGCCTTTGGATTTACTCATCTTCTCGCCCTTCTCATCAACTGTAAATCCATGAGTTAAAAGAGCTTTATAAGGAGCATGATGATTCACAGCAGCTGAAAGCAAAAGTGAACTTTGGAACCACCCGCGATGCTGATCACTGCCTTCTAGGTAAATATCGGCAGGGTATTTGCCCGCATCGTAGTTACCGCTTTTTAAAACACTGTTCCAGGTTGAGCCGCTATCAAACCAGACATCAAGTATATCTGTAACTTTTTCAAGTTCGCTTGCATCGTATCCGCTTCCCGGATATAAAAGTTCACTTATCTCCATATCATACCAGGCATCACAACCAAACTTATCAAATATCATAGCAACAAAGTTGAGAACTTTTTCGTCGAAAATGACCTCTTTGGTCTTTTTAACTCTAAAGAACGCTATCGGCACCCCCCATGATCTCTGTCTTGATATACACCAGTCAGGTCTGCCATCTATCATAGCATCTAAGCGTCCTCTTCCCCAGCTTGGATAAAATGTAGTATTTGCTACTTCATCTTTAGCTATCTCTCTTAGAGTTTTATCTTCTCCGTTTGGCTTACTGTCAACAGATATAAACCATTGATTTGTTGCTCTGTATATTAAAGGTTTTTTTGTTCTCCAGCAGTGTGGATATGAGTGAACAAATTTACTCACTGAAAGCAGTGATGAACCTAACATCTCAACTATTTTATCATTCGCTTCAAATACATGCATCCCTAAAAACTCATCCGGATTGGGAAATAGGTGGTGCCCTATGATAGTCTCGTCATAACAGCCGTTCTCATCAACAGGCATCAATACTTCAAGGTTATATTTAAGTCCAACCCTGTAGTCATCTTCACCGTGTCCTGGAGCAGTATGAACGGCGCCTGTTCCGCCATCAAGCATAACATGTTCACCTAAAACTATAGTCGAATTTCTATCATTTAGCGGATTGATGGCTATTTTGCCCTCAAGTTCGCTTGCCGCTATTTTCCTATCACTACGGTCTTTTACGATGCCTGCATCGACTAGGTCTTTTAGCCTGCTCTCGGCTACTATGTAACCGTCGCTTGTGATCACATACATCTCATCAGGATTTAGCGCGATTCCCGTATTTGCCGGCAATGTCCATGGAGTTGTGGTCCAAATGACGATTGCTGCATTTTCATGTATTTCAAGCTCTTCTTTTGACTTGTCGCTTAGTTCAAATGCCACATAGATAGAATAGTCTTCTTTGTCTTTGTACTCAACTTCCGCATCTGCCAGAGCTGTTTTTGCAGCCCAAGACCAGTAAATAGGCTTATGCCTCTCAACCAAAAGACCTTTTTTTGCAACTTCACAAAGAGTTCTATATATATTTGCTTCAAATTTAAAATCCATTGTCAAATAAGGATTATCCCAGTCGGCGATCACCCCCAAAGATTCAAACCCTTGTTTTTGGATATCGACAAATTTTCTCGCATGTTCACGACACAAAGCCCTAAACTCAGATACGCCCATAGCCTCTTTTGCTGGTTTGCCTATATCCTCTTCAACTTTTTGCTCTATCGGCAACCCATGACAATCCCAACCCGGAGTAAACCGCACAGATTTGCCTTGAAAATAGTTATATTTGACAACTATATCTTTTAGTATTTTGTTTAGTGCATGCCCGATGTGTATAGTGCCGTTCGCATAAGGAGGACCGTCATGCAGAGTAAATAGCTCTCTATCTTTTCTGGCATTTTTCATCTGCCCATAGACATCATCTTTTTTCCATTTTGCATATCTGATCGGTTCATTAACAGGTAGATTTCCTCTCATAGGAAAAGAAGTTTGAGGTAGCAATAAGGTATCTTTGTAGTCCATATATATTCTCTTTAAAGTTGTTGTAAATAATGGCGATTATATCTAAAAAAGGGTTAAGATTGGGTTGATTATAGATAATTACAACTAGATATTTATTTTTATAATATGCTAAAATACTCTTATGAAACAACAACAAACACTAATACAGATCATTAATAAATTAAGAGAGCAAAAACAAACTATATCATTTGCCGAAAGCTGCACAGGCGGAAGGATCGCAGCGGCATTTACTTCTATCGGCGGCGCATCTGATGTATTTAACGGCTCTGTGGTTTCTTACTCTAACGATATAAAACATAAATGGCTTGAAGTCTCAAGCAACACATTAGAAAAATTTGGCGCCGTTAGCGGTGAGTGTGTGGAAGAAATGTTAAAAGGAATTGTCAAAATGGCAAATTCAGACTATGCAATTGCAGTATCAGGCATAGCGGGACCAACCGGAGGAACGAAGCTTAAGCCTGTCGGAACAGTATTTATTGGCATTATAGAGCCAAGTGGAGTAACTGATATTCATCACTGCTTATTTAAAGGCGATAGAGAAACTGTACAAAAAAAATCTGTTGATTTTGCTATAGATCTTATATCCAAAAAGCTAAATTTGATATAGTTTTCATAAAAAAGCCTTGACATCAAAGCCATATTAAGCTATAATATCGTTCTCAATTTAATGTCTCGTTAGCTCAGTCGGTAGAGCATCTCACTTTTAATGAGGGGGCCCTAGGTTCGAATCCTAGACGGGACACCATGTTTGAGAATTAATTATTTTTGGTCTCTTAGCTCAGTTGGTAGAGCGCTACCCTTACAAGGTAGATGTCGCAAGTTCGAGTCTTGCAGGGACCACCATGCGGTGGTAGATCAGCTGGTTAGATTACCTGCCTGTCACGCAGGGGGTCGCGGGTTCAAGCCCCGTCCACCGCGCCATTTTACATTTTTTTAATTCTGTCTCGTTAGCTCAGTCGGTAGAGCATCTCACTTTTAATGAGGGGGCCCTAGGTTCGAATCCTAGACGGGACACCACTTTTATGACTGTTCGGATCTAGATGACCCTTTCATCTAGTGGCCAAGGATGTTGCGTTTTCAACGCAGACACAGAGGTTCAAATCCTCTAAGGGTCGCCAAACCAATATATGGTCTCTTAGCTCAGTTGGTAGAGCGCTACCCTTACAAGGTAGATGTCGCAAGTTCGAGTCTTGCAGGGACCACCATAAGATATGATTCTTAAATTCTTTAGTTAGAATTTCAATAAACACTTCTTAGTGCGGTGGTAGATCAGCTGGTTAGATTACCTGCCTGTCACGCAGGGGGTCGCGGGTTCAAGCCCCGTCCACCGCGCCATTTTACAATTTTTTTAATTCTGTCTCGTTAGCTCAGTTGGTAGAGCATCTCACTCTTAATGAGAGGGTCCTAGGTTCGAGACCTAGACGGGACACCAATCAAACTATCACAAATCAACTTTATAGCAATCTCATTTTTACACTCTGTTCATGCGCTGTAAGCCCTTCGGTATGTGCTATCAATGCGCAAGCCTTGCCAATTTCATTTATGCCGTTTTGACTCATTGATATAATCGATGATTTTTTCAAAAAATGCTCAACACTAAGAGGCGAATAAAATTTGGCAGTTCCCCCGGTTGGCAATGTATGATTTGGTCCTGCTATATAATCTCCAATAGGCTCAGGAGTATATTCTCCTAAAAATATAGCACCTGCATGACGAATAGTGTCAAGTAATTTAAAAGGCTCTTTTGTCATAACTTCAAGGTGCTCCGGTGCTATCTCATTCATAAGCTCCACTGCTTCATTCATAGATGAAGTTACTATGATAGCTCCTCGTTCATTTATGGATTTACGAGCTATTATCTCACGGCTAAGCGTATTTAAAAATTCATCGACTTTTTTACTTACATTATTTGCTAGGTCTATACTTGTAGTGATCAAAATAGAACTTGCCATTTCATCATGCTCTGCTTGAGAAAGCAGATCCATAGCTACATAATCTGCCCTTGCATTTTCATCTGCTAAGATACCTATCTCGCTTGGTCCTGCTATCATATCTATATTTACTTCGCCGTAAACTAGTTTTTTTGCAGTTGCTACAAAAATATTACCGGGTCCTGTTATAACATCAACTTTTGGTATGGTTTCAGTTCCGTAAGCCATAGCAGCAATAGCCGATGCTCCACCGACTTTAAATACTTTAGTTACACCACACAGATGACAAGCTGCAAGAAGAAGTTCATTTATCTCATTATCAGGTGTTGGTGTGCAAACTACTATCTCTTTAACGCCTGCAACAATTGCCGGGATCGCATTCATCAAAAGTGAGCTGGGATATGCGGCTTTGCCTCCTGGGATATATAGCCCTGCTCTATCAACTGCCGTTACTTTTTGTCCAAGAATAATGCCGTTATCCTCTTTGTCCATCCATGTTTTAGGAAGGAGTTTTTCATGGTAGGCTTTTATCCTATCATAAGCCAAGCGCATTGCATTTCTAAGATCACTGTCTATATTGCCATATGCTCTTTTCATATCATCCGCATTTACCAAAAGTTCACTATCGTCTTTTGGCTCCCACCTGTCAAATCTTGCTATTTGGGCTTTAAGAGCGCTATTCTTATTTGTTCTTATATCATTTAAAAGTGATGAGACTATAGCCGTAACTCCTTCTATATCCATCTTGCCTCTAAGCAATAGTTCTTCGAATTCATTTTTAAAATTAGCGTCACTAGTTTTTACTATCTTCATACCAAATCCTTAAATTTTCTCTTGTATCTTTCTATCATACTTATATTGCCAAGCAGTCCGCCTTGATGAATATATAGCATATTTTTGGAAAATATATCTAAATTATCCGTAACAACGCTCCATCCGATGGGGTCATAAAGCAAATCAAACTCAATGCCGGTTTGTTTTTGCAATTTTAGCCAAATATTATATAGTTCTTTATAAAGTTTACCAAAATGATACTTTTTTTTTGGCTCTATTATTATTGGATAATATATTTCATTATTTTCAAGCTCTTTGAATTGCTTTATAAGATATTCTTTGTCTCCAACGCAAGGGGTTGTGTAAACTAGTGTTTGAAGTGAGTAGCTAGCGGCGATCAGCGAGCAGTGTTTTTGCAGAAATAAAGCTGTAGTTCCTGTGCCACTAGGCAAAAATATTTTTAGTTCCTGCAACTTATTTGCTATCTGCCAATCGACTATCTCTTTTGCCATTATTTCAAGTCCGAAACTTGCCTCCTTATTCCTGCCGCCCTCATTTATAAATAATACACTTTTGTCATTGTGAAGTCCAAATGACTGTGGCAATCCGTTGAACTCACTAGACTGCCACGACTTTTTCAAAGTCTCGCAGTGACAATACTCTGCTAATTGCTCATTATTGGTTATTATTTTCATCCCATTTTCTAAAGCTTTGGCATAATTTCCGTGTGGATTTTGACTCAAGTATTCTGATATATGGTCAGTGTAATATTCAAAATCCCAGCCTTTTAATTTAGCCAAAACCGACATAGAGTACATTGCATTAGATTGATTAGAACCATATGATATTAGTTTATTTATATATGAAAAATGATTATTTAAGTAGAAATGCAATTTTCTTGCTTTGTTGCCTGAAAAATCCGGATGTGTAAGGTCATCTCTCTTAAGAAAAAAAGAGATACCATCAACCGTTATTGTTTCTATAGGCGATGGCAGATTAAGTTTAATTTCTTCCAATGCAGTTTAGATCTTCATAAGCTTGCAAAATCCTTGCAACCATTGATTCCTCGCCGGCTCTTAAGAATTTTCTTGGATCATAGTAGTTCTTATTCGGTTTATCTTCACCTTCCGGATTACCGATCTGTCCTTGCAAATAGTCATGATATTTAGCTTCATAGCCTCTCACGCCATCCCAAAACGCCCATTGTGTATCTGTATCTATGTTCATTTTTACAACGCCATAACTTACAGCCTCTCTAATTTCACTTAGAAGTGAGCCTGAACCTCCATGAAATACGAAACTAACAGGCTTTTCTTCTGTATTGAACTCATTTTGAATATATTTTTGTGAATTATCAAGTATGCTTGGAGTAAGTACAACATTGCCGGGTTTATAGACTCCATGAACATTTCCAAAAGAGGCTGCAATTGTAAAATTTGGACTTACAGAGCTAAGCTCTTTGTATGCATAAGCAACTTCTGAAGGCTGAGTATAGAGAAGAGAATTATCAATATTTGTATTATTAACCCCATCTTCTTCGCCGCCGGTAACGCCAAGCTCAATTTCTAAAGTCATGCCTATTTTAGACATTCTTTTTAGATATTCTTTGCATATTGCAATATTTTCTTCAAGCGGCTCTTCTGAAAGATCAAGCATATGAGAAGAAAAAAGCGGTTTTCCGTGAGTTTTAAAATGTACTTCGCTTGCCTCAAGAAGCGCATCTATCCATGGTAAAAGTTTTTTTGCGGCATGATCTGTGTGCAAAATAACAGGTATACCGTAAGCAGCTGCGAGTGTGTGCACATGCAATGCTCCTGCAATTGTGCCAAGCACGGCTGCATTCTCACCTGAAATACCTTTTCCTGCATTGTATGCTCCCCCTCCATTCGAGAATTGAATGATAATAGGAGAATTTGCTTTTTTTGCTGCCTCTAATGCGGCATTGATTGAGCTTGAACCGACAACATTGACAGCAGGTATGGCAAAACCCTCTTTTTTTGCAATATTAAAAACTTTTTGTAGATCGTCTCCTGTAACAACGCCTGCTTTTACCATATCTAAGATTGACATTTTTTCTCCTAAAATTAGTTTACTACTACTTTTGCATTTTGCATAAGTGATTTGATCACTTTGTCTTGTCTTATTCTCATTTTAATACTTTCTTTAACTTTTTCAAAATCAGGTACTTTGCTTTGTTCTTTACTTGCAGCTTTTAATTTCTCATATACTGCTTTGGCTTCTGAATCCGATACTGACATGCTAGAAGCCTTTTTTTGCATCCAAAATGCCGAAAGCGCAGCATCTTGCTCTTTTTGGCTAAGGTCGCTTTTTGCTGATTTGGCTATAAGTTTACTAGGAGCAATTATGCTAACAACTCCTTTTTTTTGCTCGGCAGTTAAATTGTCATAAGTTTGCTTGCCGCCTGTTAGCATTTTTACGGCATTCTCTGCTTCAGATTTATATATCGGCATGCCATTCACACTTCCTACAACGCTGTCAGCGTATATTGAAGTTGAAAGTAAAACACTAAGAGTTGCTATTAATAAAGATTTTTTCATAAAATTTTCCTTAAATATTTAAAATTTTTGAAATTATACACAATATAAGTAAATCAAACATTAATAATTATCTTATGCTGCTTGGAATTACTTCTATCTTTGCTTTTTTTCCAAGTTCGCCTGATAATTGCGATATGTATTTTTGAAATTGCTGTTGTTTTATAAGAGCTACTATCTCCGGTTTTGCTTTATCAAAAGGAATAACTTTTGGAGCAATCCTCTCATCTACATAAATGACATGATAACCCTGTCTAGTCCTAATAGGAGTTAAAGATATGGTTCCGGCTTTTAGATTCCAAGCGGCATTTGAAAAATCAGCGCTCATTCCATCTTTGGAAAATTCGCCCAGATCGCCGCCGCTCTCTCTGCTATTGATATCAATGGAGTGATTTTGCGCAATAGCCATAAAAGTATCTTTTAATATTTTACCATTTAATTTTTTTAGCGCAAGTATGATATTTATTGCTTCATCTTGAGTTCTAACTAATATATGTCTTGCTCTTATCCTTGTAGGCTCTGTGAAACTTTTTATGTTTTTATTATAAAACTGCTTTGCATCGCCATCACTCACTATCATATAATTCATCTGTTTTTTGAGCCACACATTTAACATCAGTTCTCTTTTTAAAATTTCCAATTGTTTTAAAAATTCTGCCGATCGTTCAATTTTATCTTTTCTGGCTACTTGCAAAAAAAGTTCTTTTTGTATCATTTTTTGTAAAACTTCTATTTTTTGCTGTTTTGACAGTTTTGAATAGTCTAAAGATGGGTTTGTTGTTATCAAAAACTCTTTGACATTATTTTCCGTTATGTTAACTCCGTTCACTTTTGCCAAAACGACATCTGCCTTTGCAGATGCTAAAAGAGCTAAAAATAAAAATAATTTTAAAAATATATTCATAATTTGATCCGATCATAACTTTTTATAATCATACCCTAAAGATGTAAATCATTGATTAATAAACTAATGTGTAAAATTGTGCAATGATAAAACAGGCAAGCAAAAAAGAAATTAGCGAGATCAAACAAAAATTATTGGAACTTTACCCCAATAGCGTAACAGAACTTAACTATACAAACATATATGAACTCTTGGTTGCCGTAATGCTTTCGGCTCAATGTACCGATAAAAGAGTAAATATCATAACTCCTCAATTTTTCAAAAAATATCACGATATCCAGAGCCTTGCAAATGCAAATATAGATAATATAAAATCACTTATAAATACCTGCTCTTTTTTTAACAATAAAGCCGTCAATCTCCACAAAATGGCAAATCAAGTCGTAAATGAGTTTGGAGGCAATATTCCGCTCACTCAAAAAGAACTTATGAGCTTGGCAGGGGTAGGACAAAAAACAGCAAATGTAGTAATGCTTGAATACACAGGCGCAAATGTAATGGCGGTAGATACGCATGTATTTAGAGTGGCGCATAGACTTGGGCTTTCAAGGGCAAAAACAGCCATAAAAACCGAAGAAGATCTGACTAAAAAATTCAAATCCGATCTTCATAAACTTCATCAGGCAATGGTCCTCTTTGGAAGATACCACTGCAAAGCGGTAAACCCAAAATGCGAAGAATGCATCTTGAGGCAATACTGCAAAAGCAGTGGACGATTTAAAGTCTAGTTATTTTTTACTCTCTTGCCGGAATATATCTTGACTATTTTAGAATTGTGTTTAAAATCTATTTTTTCATCATCTTTGTCGTCATAAGGAAATTTGGACAAAACATATCTTATAGACTCAAGTCTTGCTTTCTTTTTATCATTACTGTCCACAATCACCCAAGGGGCAAGATCGGTGTGCGTACAGCGAAACATCTCATCTTTATAGTATGTGATATCATCCCAAAACTCTTGAGCTTTTTCATCTATAGGACTAATCTTCCAAGCTTTAAATGGACTTTTCATTCGCTCTTCAAATCTCTTTTTTTGCGTATCTTTATTTATACTAAGCCAGAATTTTATCAACACTATTCCATCATTAACTAATGCATTTTCTATTATTGGAACTTCTTTTAAAAACTTTTCATACTGCTCTTTGGTGCAAAATTTATAAACAGGTTCAACAATAGCGCGATTATACCAACTGCGGTCAAAAAAGACTATTTCGCCCGGATTTGGCAAATGGGTAAAATATCTTTGAAAATAAAATTGTCCTGCCTCTATCTCTGTCGGTTTTTGTAAAGCAACAACTCTAAATCTTCTTGTATTTAAATGCTCAATAAATCTTTTAATAGTGCCTCCCTTACCTGCCGCATCCCTTCCTTCAAAGATTATCATTACTCTTTTTTTATTTTCAAAAACCCAATTTTGAAGTTTTAAGAGCTCTATCTGAAGAGACTCAAGCTCTTCTTCATAAATGTTCTCATCTTTTATTTCATTAAATTTCTTTTTTCCGATAAGACTTTTCAGCCCATCTTTTGTTTTAATCAAACGAAGATCATTTTCTATGCTGCTTAAAATTTCACTCCATTGCTCATTGCAATTATTCTTTAGCAGATTTATATTTTCAAATAATTCTTTCATAAAACCACCTATTTCTCAAATTCGTTAATAATACGGTTTGCTACCTTAAAAGTACTATAAACAGTGCTTATTTCAACCATCTCTTGTTTGGAGTGCGGGAAATGGATAGTTGGTCCTATGGAAGCAAATTTCATTTTGGGATATTTTTGCTTTAAAACTCCACACTCAAGTCCTGCATGAATAGCTTTGATCTCGCTCTTGCCAAGCTGAGCGCGCATAATCTCTTCGATCTTTTTAACAAAATCATTAACTTCCGGTTTCCATGCCGGATATTTATCTTTTTTTTCTACTTCAAAACCAAAACTTTTAAAATACTCCGATGTTTCCTTGCTTGTTCTATCCAAATCATCCATACTCATAGCTCTTATGCCCACCTTTATACTTAAAATATCATCTGCTATATCTACAATGGCTAGATTTTGGCTAATATTTGGAATATTTAATGACTCGTTAAATTCCAAAACTCCATGCTTAAAATCTGATATTATTTGAATGACATTCTCATCATAACAATAGTCATACTTTTCTACTCTTCTTATACTGAATCCATCTTCGCTTTCAGGCTTCATATCGCAAGCAACAATAGCTTTGGCATTTGCAGGTATTGAATTTATCCTTTCACCGCCTTTAAATTTTATTATTTTTATATTTTTATCTTTTAAGAATTTTGCCAATTCAATTAAGGCATTTGGGATATTTTTATCTATATCTACTCCGCTATGGCCACCGGGAAGATCAGACAAACTAACTTCATAACATTCAAAAGTATTTGAAATTTTTTTAAGCTTCTTTGTTGCTTTTATATCTACACCGCCTGCGCATCCTATACATATTTCGCCCTCTTCTTCACTATCAAGATTGAGCATATAATTTGATCTTAGTGCAAAATCAACGCCGTTTGCGCCAACTAAGCCAACTTCCTCATTGGCGGTGATTAAGAATTCTACCTCCTTTTGTTCATCCATTAAAACCATCATCATAGCAATAGCTATACCATTATCTGCTCCCAAAGAGCTGTTTTTTGCTTTTATAAAGCCGTCTATCTCTATAGGCTCAATATTTGGAGCATCTCCTACGCAAACCATATCATAATGTGCTTGTAAACAAATAACAGGACTGCCTTTAGTAATATAAATATTTTTTGCTTCGTCGGTATGGATTTCATATCCTCTGCTCTTAGCAAAATCTACTAAAAAATTCATCAATTTATCGCTATCAAAACTACAATGAGGAATACTACAAATCTCTTTAAAATAATCTATTATCATCTGCACTCTTTTTGAAAAATTATAACATAATCGATTATCTATTTGCTTTTTATTAATATTTGTTATATATAATTATAACAAATTTGAAAAATGAATCGTTTCTAAAAGCAGATATAAATGATGTTTTGCTCATATTAGTTTTAGCAAGTTTAAAGTAACACCAACATAAAGTGTTCCATTTTTGCTACTTGCCAAAATATAAACTGCTGGTTGCTTCATTGCTATATTATAATATTTCTAGACTTCTGTCCCCACCTTCGTGAGAATGACCGCAGGAATCTAGTCTTATAATAGAATATTATTTGGTTGTAATCACACTGCATAATAACTCGCTTCTCTATGGTGAATCACAAGGGCAGTTGTGCTTTGCTCCGGATGTATTTGAAATGTCTCGCTTAGAGTGATGCCAAACTCTTCGGGCTTTAGCAGGTCAAAAATGATTTGCGACTGCTCCAGATCAGGACAAGCAGGGTATCCAAAAGAGTATCTTGCACCTTGATACCTATTCATCCTAACATCACGCAGACTAAAACCCTCATCACTTGAAGCGATATTTAAATCAAGCCTTATCTGTTTGTGCGCTATTTCAGCCAATGCCTCAGCTAGTTCAACGCCAAATCCATGTACCATATTATACTCCAGATATTCATTTGCAGCATAAAGTTCTTTTTCATACTCACTAAATTTTGCTCCAACACTCACACATGTGATAGGCAAAACATCATCCCTCTCATGTCTAAGAAAATCACTTAAGGCACGATGTGGCTCACGGCGTTGTCTAGGAAAACTAAATTTGTATTTTGCTCTGCCTATTATCTCATGAAGTGGTTCACGATTTGCATTGCTATCGATATTCCACCCCTCACTCTCATCAAATACTACTATTTCACGGTCGTTTGAGCGAACTGGATAGTATCCGTATATGATGGTAGGCTCAAAAAGTCCTCTTTGCACTATCTCTTTTTTTATTCGCTCGAATGCCGGATATACTTTTGTCTCTCCATGAGTTTTTTATACTCATCGATGGGCATTCCGGCTCGTTTATATCCCCAATGCATTTTAAATAGGCTTCTTTTATTTATCCACTCACATACCATATCAAAATCAAGCTCATCGCCTCTCATAACCCTTCTACCCCAAAATGGAGGCGTGGGAATGTCCACCTTGCTTGGCATTTTAAGCTCTTCAAATGGCGGAATAACGACTTCAACTTTTTCTACTTTTTCGGCTCTTTCAACCATATCTCCTGCAAGGCGTGTATCTAGTCCCACAGAGTTGTCTTCGTTGAATTTTTCTATTCTACTCATAGCAATAACGCCATCAAATGCATCACGACAATAAAATATCGCTCCACTATATGCAGGGCGACAAAAATCATCAACAAAGCTTCTAGTAAGCGCAGCGCCTCCCAACAGTACAGGTATGTTTATCCCCCGACTTTCCATCTCTTTTAGATTATCCAGCATAACAGCAGTTGATTTAACGAGCAGTCCGCTCATGCCAATTGCTTGAATTTTTTCTCATTCATAACATTAAGATAGGTTTCAAGCTCAGTTTTGATACCAACATTTATCACTTTAAACCCATTATTGGAGAGGATTATATCAACTAGATTTTTGCCTACATCATGCACATCCCCCTTGACTGTACCGATGACTAGCGTGGTGTCTGTATCTTTTTCTTGTTTGGTTAGATATGGGTTTAGATAGTCCACAGTTGCTTTCATAGTTTCAGCACTTTGTAACACAAATGGCAATTGCATCTTACCACTACCAAAAAGATCACCCACGACTTTCATCGCATCAATTAGAATTTCATTTACAATCCTATCGGCTCCTAGCTCACTATGCACCTTTTCTACTAGAGGGATCATTCGCTCCTTGTCGCCATCCAGTAGCAGCTTAGCTATCTTCTCTTCACTACTTAGCGCTTCATAAGCTTCATCATTTTGTGTGTTGTCTATGCTCTTATCACTAAAATGCTCTATAAATTTAAAAAGCGACTGATCATCCGGAGCAAAAAGCAGCTCTTCGCAAATCTCTCTATCCTCATCACTCATTTTGCTAATCGGTATTATATGTTTGACATTTATAATTACGCTTGTCATTCCGGCTTCTACACAGTGATGTAAAAACACGCTATTTAGAAATACCCTTGTATTGGCATTTAGTCCAAAGGATATATTAGAAGGCCTAAGTGTCGAGCCAACAAGCGGATATTTTTGGTGAAGTTGCCTGATTACTTCAAGTGTTTGAATAGCAGCGTCACGATATTCCAAATCCCCACTTCCCACCGTAAAGGTAAGCATATCAAAGATAAGATTTCTAGGGTCAATACCATGACGATTTACACACAGATCATATATGCGATCAGCGATCCTCATCTTATCTTCAGTAGTCTTTGCCATACCTTTTTCATCTATCGCTAGACATACTAGGGCTGTTCCAAATTTCTTTGCTGGGTTACATATGGCATCTAGTCTATCCTCTCCATCCTCTAAATTGACAGAGTTTATAATAGGCTTTCCACCTATACATTTCAAAGCCTCTTCCATAGTGTTTACTCTAGTAGCATCCGGCATCAGCGGAATTGAGATTTTTTGATTATAAAGCTTCATAACCTCACTCATATCTTTTGCGCCGTCTCGCCCTGCAAACTCCACATTCACATCTAGACAATGAGCCCCGTCTCGCACTTGAGCCTGTCCGACACTTAGAGTGCCTTCATAGTCACTAGCTATGATAAGCTCTCTAAATGCTTTTGAACCTGTAGCATTACTGCGTTCGCCTATAAGTAGAGGTGCCGGAGTTTGTACAAGTTCTACGCTATTAAATAAAGAAGCAATAGAAGGTTTTATATTCCCTACCGGAGGTTTTGGTTTTTGTCCTTCCAATGCTTTTGAAAGTGCCAAAATATGTTGCGGTGTAGTGCCACAACAACCACCCAAAAAACTTACTCCATCAAATTGACTAAACTCAAACTGCTTTTTCGTAAACTCATCAGGTCCCATTGGATAGTATGTGTATCCTCCTCTGTTTTGTGGAAGCCCGGCATTTGCATGGATAGATATTGGGAATTTTGAAATCTCACTAAGCAATTTTAGATGTTTTTTGACTTGGTCTGACCCCGTGCCACAGTTGAAACCAATGGAGAGTATATCAAAAGGCTCTAAAATAGTCATTAGCGTAGTAGCATCAGTCCCTATCAGCATCGTGCCACTTAGCTCAATAGTTGCACTTATCATAATAGGTAGCTTTATGCCCCTTTGCGCATTGGCTTCCTCGCACGCATGAAGTGCTGCTTTTTATCTGCAACGGATCTTGACAAGTCTCAAGCAAAAATATATCACATCCACCATCAATCAACCCCAAGGCAACCTCTTTGTACCCTGCAAACATCTCATCATAAGCGATATGTCCTAAACTTGGCAATTTCGTCCCCGGGCCGATCGAACCCAAAACAAACCGTGGCTTATCATCACTTTGAAATTCATCGCATATAGATTTTACAAGCCCTGCCCCTTTGCGACTAAGTTCATACGCCCTATCGCCCATTTGATACTCATCAAGTACCCATGGCATAGTTCCAAAGGTATTGGTAGAGATTAGATTTGCTCCGGCCATTGCATATCGTTTGTGAATTTGACGAATAAGCTCTGGAGCCGTGTCATTTAAAAGTTCATTGCACCCCTCTTGACTTGCCCCCTTGTCATCAATCCATGCTTCACTAGGAACTTTGAGGTCTTGAATTTGCGTACCCATAGCGCCGTCAATGACGAGAAATCTTTGTTTAATGATATTTAAAATAGTCTCTTTTATGTTCAAAATATACTTTAGAATTTATTATAATACTTATTTAATATAATAACAAATTCATACTAAATTTTTAAAATTACATATTTTTATAATATTTTGATGTATAATTATATAAACGGTTGATTAAGCAAAGGAGTTTAGAGTGGGTACAAAAATAAAAAATTTAATAACTGGTCAAATTATACAAAAACCGGATCCTATAGACGAAGAGATTCCGTATGACGGTGGTGTAATGATCACTGAAACCGATACGGCAGGTGTTATTGTATATGCAAATCGTAAATTTAGAGAGATGACGGGATACACAAAAGAAGAGCTTATTGGCTCGCCTCACAGCATTAACAGAAATCCGATCATGCCCAAAGCAGGTTTTAAAGATATGTGGGACACTATAAAGAGCGGCAAATATTGGGAAGGCTATGTTAGAAATATGGCAAAAAGCGGGAAGTACTATGATGTTATAGTTTGGGTAAAGCCAAAATTTGACGAAAACGGAAAAATTATAGGTTATATCGCGGGAAGAAAAGTTCCCAACAAAGAAGAGATGGAAAAAGCTCTTGAACTATATAAAAAACTTAAAGCCGAGGAAGATCCAAACGAAGGATATATGACACAAATATCTTAAAAAATATTGTTTTTATTGTAATACTAAAAATTTATGGAGAGAAAAATGAAAAAAACATATTTAACGCATCATTTGCAAAAGCTGCCAATTCTCTCCTGTTACTCTAATCTTCTTTTTTATCACTTAGGATTCATAATAGTTTTTTACCGCTTTTTTGGTAAAATAAAACATTAACCAATAATTTTGGTTTTATTATAAAGGTACAGAAATAATGCAAAATGAAAAAATATTAATATTTGATACAACATTAAGAGACGGTGAACAGAGCCCCGGGGCATCTATGAACACTGAAGAAAAGATTCAAATTGCCGCTCAGCTAGAGAGACTTGGCGTAGATATCATAGAGGCCGGTTTCGCAGCGGCGAGTCCGGGCGACTTTGAAGCTATCAGCTTAATTGCGCAAAAAGTAACAAAATCTACGGTTTGCTCACTGGCGCGAGCAACAGATGCAGATGTCAAAGCGGCAGGCGATGCTATATCAAAAGCGAAACAGAAGCGAATACATACATTTATCGCAACAAGCCCTATTCATATGGAGTATAAACTGAAAATGACTCCGGATGAAGTGATAAAAAGAGCTGTCAATGCAGTTAAATATGCAAAAACTTTTGTAAATGATGTCGAGTTTAGCTGTGAAGATGCAGGAAGAAGCGATATAGGTTTTTTAAAAGAGATAACAGATGCCGTGATCGAAGCGGGCGCATCTACGATAAACTTACCGGATACAGTTGGATATCGCTTACCGTCCGAGATAGGTCAGATGGTAAAAATTATGAGTGAATATACAAAAGGCAGAGCAATCATATCCGTTCATAATCACAATGATCTAGGTCTTGGGGTTGCAAATTCTTTAGAGAGTATATTAAACGGTGCCAGACAGATAGAATGTACAATAAACGGTTTAGGAGAAAGAGCCGGCAATGCAGCGCTTGAAGAGATTGTAATGACCATCAAAACTAGACAAGATATATTTAAAGGCTTGGATACAAACATTAACACAAAAGAAATTTATCCGGCAAGCAGATTGATAGCAAATATCACCGGCATCGAACCTCAGCCAAACAAAGCAATTGTAGGTAAAAATGCTTTTGCTCATGAAAGCGGTATACATCAAGACGGTATGCTTAAAAATAAATCAACCTATGAGATAATCCGCCCTGAAGATATCGGTCTTGATTTGAAAGATACTTTAGTGCTTGGAAAACATTCAGGGCGCGCGGCATTTAAAGACAAATTGACCAAACTTGGTTTTGAGTTGAGCGAAAACGATTTGAATAGTACTTTTGAAAGATTTAAAGAGCTGGCTGATAAGAAAAAAGATATATATGACGATGACATAAGAGCATTGGTAACAAGCGAGATGACAAATGTAGAAAAATCATATGAACTTGTAGCCTTGCAACTTATGGATTCAACAGGAGGAGTTCCAAGCGCTGCCGTTACCATAAAGCACAATGGCGAAGAGATAACGGATGCTGCAATCGGCGGTGGAACCATAGATGCGGTGTTTAAGACGATAGACAGAGTTACGGGATATAGCGGAACACTTTTGGATTATAAAGTTACATCTGTATCAAAAGGTAAAGACGCCCTTGCCAATGTAACAGTAAAAGTTATGTTCAACGATAACGAACCTGCCATCATAGGGCATGGGTTGAGTCTTGATACTATGCTTGCAAGCGCTAGAGCTTATATAGGGGCGATCAACAGCTATATAAGCATGGAAGGCAAATTGAGCCTCAGAAGATCATGTAATGATGAGTGTGGGATATAATGAAAAGCGTATCTTTTGACGGGAAAATATATAATCCCTCAAAAGTAGTATGTGTCGGCAGAAATTATGTGGAGCACATATATGAACTTGGCAATGAAATACCTGCAAATATGGTACTTTTCAACAAACCAAACTCTGCAATTGCTTATGAATTAAAATATTTTAGCGATGAAACTAGATTTGAAGGCGAAATATGCTTTTTAGTTGAAAATGGCAAATTGAGCGGGCTAGGCTTTGGACTTGATCTAACTAAGGCTGATATTCAAAATTATCTAAAATCCAAAGGTTTACCGTGGGAGAGAGCAAAAGGCTTTGACGGTTCATGCGTACTTGGAAAATTTATTCCTTTAAGAGGGGATATAGAAACTCTTGAAATGAAGCTTTATATCAATGATAATTTGGCACAACATGCTGCATATGAACTCATGATATATAAACCAAATGAAATCTTAGAAGAGATACAAACATTTATGACACTTGATGACGGGGATATCATCATGAGCGGTACACCGAAAGGTGTAGCAAACTATCAAATTGGTGATATTTTTAAAGCTGAAATTTATATGGATGGAAAATTGCTACTAAAAGAGACTTTTAAAGTGATATAAGATTATAGAACAAAAATTTACTTTTTTAATAGCTTTCTTCATTTAGCAGCCTCTTGTACAACTCAATTGCTTGGCTTAATTCACTGGCAAGAACGGGTCTTTTTGTTGCGCTATATCCAATAACGATTTTATCTTCAACAATTGGCATGATATGGCTATATGCCCAATAATACCTGCCATCATTTCTTAAATTTTTCACTATCCCTTTCCATTCATTTCCAGAATGAAGTGAATTCCATAACTCCTTAAATACAACACGAGGCATATGCGGATGTCTTATTATATTATGATTTTTACCTACCAATTCATCTTTTGTATAGCCTGAAATTTCACAAAATTTTCTATTTGCATATGTTATGATGCCTTTTAGATCGGTTGAGCTCACTATGAGACCATCATCAAATTTATACTCCTCATCAATCAACTTTATTTTATTTTTACCGTATATTATTGATTGAAAATAATCTTTTTGACTATCAAGATGCGATGATTTTTCTTTCTTTTCCTCAAGAGCTTTTCTATAGTATTGTATATTTGATTTTATAAAAACATCTTTAAAATCCGCATATGAATGCGATTGTCCATTTTGTGAGATGCTAGCTTGTGTTTGCATATATACTCACCTCTCATAAAAATAAATTTTTATGATTGTAAGCAATTCGTATTACATTTTAGAAACAAAAAGATAATATTATTTTATATTTAGAAAAATTTATATTATGATAATTATTAGGCAGATACAAATCCTCCGACAAGATTACTTGTGGAGGATTATGGGAAAAATTAATACAT
>DYLZ01000042.1 GCA_020721775.1 Sulfurovum sp. | reverse complement strand
AGATAAACCATAACAATTTATGGTATAGTTTATCTTATTTGTTTATTATCGGCATTCTCTATAACCGTTGTTCCAACCGTTTCTGTAGCTATAATTATGATTATATTGATATATGTTTTTTCTTGTGCCTACATATCTTCTAGACCAGCAACCGTCAGAATAACCATTGTTATATGAAGTATTGCTATAGCCGTCGCCATAACTGCAACGATTGTATCCCGCATTCCAACCCTCTCTATAACTGTAATAATTGTTATATTGATAGGTATTCTTTCTCCATTCAATTTAAATGGATATTAAAAAAATGATCTAATTATTTTAGCTTTGAAATAAAATTAGAAACTTCAGTTATTTCATTGTCATTAAGGCTTTTTACCATATTTTTCATCGTAGCACCCATGCCATACTGATTTAACGAACCGTTTTTGTAGGCTTGTATCTGTTTTGTTGTCAATGATGGATTCTGTCCGGCGATAGGCTTTGATCTATCTAACGCCGATTTTTCTCCATGGACACCATGACAACTCGCGCATTTACCTGAATATATACTTGCACCGCTTGCATAAAGCAATGAAGTAGCTAGAAAAACTGTTGAAATGAATACTTTTTTCATTTTGTTTGATCACTCTTTATATATTTTTTAAAATATTATCATATTATATGTGAATTTATCGTGTAAAATAAAATATTTGGCAACAATTATTTCAATCTACCTTTTACTTTGTATAATTCCCAATATCTGTCTATAGATCTTTGAAGGTTTTCTTTTCCGATATAACCATGATCCATAATCCCCTTTTCATCTAAAAACCCCTTTGGCATTACTGAAATATCTTTTGATGGATAGATGAAATAATGCAGCATCCCTGCTTTTACATTGTTTTCTCCACCGTAAGCAAGCAGATATTTCATAAATATCTCTTGAAGAGAATATGGCATATCCCTATGACAGCCGACACATTTTTGACTATAAATATCTGAACTAAGGCTTGATGAAAAAAATATCATAAAAATAAAAATATATCTTACCATGTGATTGTTATGGATGTTCCTTCGTTGATTTTTGACTTAACGACAATTTGCATTCCGTACTCATCGATAATGTTTTTAACGATACTCAGCCCTATACCAAAACCGCCTTCACTACTATTAAATCTAGAATATCTGTCAAATATATATCTGATTTTGTCAGGCTCAATACCAATACCCAAATCTTCTACCGTGAAACTGTTTTCAAATAATTTAATATTTATATGACCTTTTCTCTTATTATATTTAATGGCATTTGATATTAAATTGTCTATAACTCTTGTGAATTTATTTTTATTTACCACCAAAAAACTATCGTTTAAATCCAATGTAAAGCTGATTTCTTTTGATCTTGCCAATATATCAAAATATTCCACCCTCTCTTCTATAATATTTTTTAAATTTATTTTTTCGTTAGATTTATATATATCGTTTTCCAATGTGATATAGGTTAGATCATTATAAAGAACTGATACTGTTTTAGCTGCAATATTTATACGATTTATTTTTTTTCTATTGTCTTCATTTATGGCATCTAGATCCATCATCTCTATATTTGTAAGAATTGCGCTAAGAGGCGTATTTAATTCATGTGTGGTATCTTTTATAAATCGATCCATTATGTTTAGTGATGTTTTCATAGGGCTTAAAAAAAGATTAAGTAGAAAAAAACCGATAATTGAAAATATAAAAATTGCAAATCCGCCATAAATTATTATATTTTGCCAAGTATTATGCAGCCAAAGTTCATCATCATCTATTTCAAGTATCAGATATTTTGCGCCCAAATAGTAATCATCGAATGATTTTATAAAATGGATTTTTTTATCTTTAGTTATATAAAGTTCTCTGTCAAAATTTATCTCGTTGCTTTTTAATAAAGAAAATATCTTTTGATATTCAAGATCATATATAGCGCTTACAAATCTACTATCTCTCGGATATATATTTTGCTCAGGAAATAAAAAATGCAAAGACTTTATCTTTCTTGCTTGCTCACTTGCATAATCAGACAATATCACCCTTTTATTTAACATCATCAATTGTTTTTGATATTGATAATAATAAATTGATATTAGTGATATGATGCCTATCATCATAACAATATAAAGTATTAAAAATCTATATAATGATCTTTTTTCATTAGCAAGTAATAAATTTGTAACCCTGTTTTTTAACACTCTCTATGCAATCCTTTCCAATCATCTTGCGTAAATTCTTTATATATGTTCTAAGCGATGTGTCGCTTGGCTCTTCATCATAGTCCCATAGAGTTTGAAAAATAACCTCATGAGAAACTACTTCTCCTATATGCTGCATAAAAAGTTTTAAAAGTTTTGCTTCTTTATTTCCAAGACTAATGTGTTTTTCATCTATAACCAATTCATTGTTTTTTATGTCATATCTTATATGCTCAGAAATTTCAATAAAATTTTTATTTTGATGGAAAAAACCTCTTTTGAGTAGAGTCTCGATCCTTATAAGAAGCTCTTTAAGCTCAAATGGTTTGCGTATATAGTCATCACAGCCGCTTTCAAATCCAATTTCCAAATCTTTTACGCTATTTAACGAAGTGATAAAAATAGCAGGTGCCGTAACACCGTTTTCTCTAGCTTCTTTTAAAAGCTCAAAACCATTTATCCTTGGAACATTTACATCCAAAAGCAATAGATCGTAACGGTTTTCATAAAGCATATCGACAGCCTCTTCTCCGTCAAATGCGCTATCTACAGCATAATTGCAAGACTCCAAAAAATCAACGATCGTATCATTAAGGTTTGAATCATCTTCAAGTAAAAATATTTTTACTTTTTGTGTTTTATTCATTAAAAGAACCTTTAATTTATATCTTTTCTATTATAACAGAATGTATATTAATTTGATTTATATGAAATTTTAAAAAATAGTAGAAATTATTTTTGCGCCATAACTATTTGGCGCTAAAATGTATTAAATTTGAGGACCTGCGTCTTTGCAGCTAAATTCGCTGATATTGTCATCATATCTATGAAAATTTTCGATAAATAATTTTGCCAGATCATTAATAGCTTTATCGTATGCTTGCTTATCATCCCAGCTGTTTCTAGGATTTAAAATATTTGCATCAACACCGTTTATTTCTTTTGGAATTGCAAGGTTAAACACATCAAGTGTTTCAAATTCTGAATTTAAAATTTCACCGCTAAGTATAGATTTTATACAAGCTCTTGTGTCTTTAAGGCTCATTCTTTTACCCACACCGTAGGGACCACCACCCCATCCGGTATTGACAAGGTAAACATTAACATTATGTTTGTCTATTTTTTCTCCGAGAAGTTTTGCATAGCGAGTAGGATGAAGAGGAAGGAAAGCTTCTCCAAAACAAGCTGAAAAAGTTGCTTGAGGTTCTTTTATGCCCCTCTCAGTTCCGGCAACTTTTGCCGTATATCCACTTAGAAAATAATACATTGCCTGCTCTTTGGTAAGCTTGCTCACAAGAGGAAGAACGCCAAAAGCATCAGCAGTTAAAAATATTATATTTTTTGGATGGCCTGCTTGTAGATTTTCTTTATAGTTTTTAATGTGTTCTATCGGATAAGAAACTCTTGTATTTTCTGTTTTTGAATCATCAGCATAGTTTATATTACCGTTATCGTCATATACGACATTTTCCAAAAGAGCATTTTTTCTAATTGCCGCATATATCTCAGGCTCACTATTTGGATCAAGATTGATAACTTTAGCATAACATCCGCCTTCAAAGTTAAATACGCCTTTATCATCCCATCCATGCTCATCATCACCGATAAGAGCACGATTTGGATCAGCTGAAAGTGTTGTTTTCCCTGTTCCGGAAAGCCCGAAAAAGAGACAAACATCACCTTCTTTTCCTACATTTGCAGAGCAATGCATAGATAGTTTGCCCTCCAAAGGAAGCCAATAGTTCATCATTGAAAAAATACCTTTTTTTATTTCACCGCTGTACCAAGTTCCGCCGATTATGCAAACATTATCTTCTATATTAAAAACAATAAAAACATCAGAATTTAGTCCATGTTCTTTATATTTATCGTTGGAAATTTTACATGCATTATAAACAATAAAATCAGGCTCAAAATCTTCTAATTCTTCTTTTGTGGGTCTGATGAACATATTTGTAACAAAATGAGCCTGCCAAGAAACTTCTGATATAAATCTGATTTTTTTACGGCTCTCTATGCTTGCTCCGGCATAAGCATCGTTTATGTATATAGATTTACCCGACAATTCATTAAGAGACAATTCCAAAAGCTCATTATATATCTCTTTTGAAATTGGTCTGTTTACATCGCCCCAAGCTATTTCATCTGAAGATGGAAGCTGTTTTACAAAATATTTATCCTTGGGGCTTCTTCCTGTAAAAATTCCGGTATCACATATTGCCGTATCATTTTTAGAGAGTTTACATTCGCCTCTATTTACCTCATGTCTGTGAAGCTCATCAAAGCTAAGATTATAGTATATCTCTTTTATATTTTTTATACCTAACTTTTCAACTCCCTTTAGAAACTTGGTGTCCATCTTTTTCCTCTTTTAAATTTTAATATGTTAGATTAATTATGCTAATGATGCAAGCAATTGACCGGCTTGAACGGCATTGTCAACCGCTACATCTATTGAAACGATTGTGCCTGCTTTAGGTGCAACTACATCTATTTCCATTTTCATGGCTTCAAGAATCATTATTTTTTGACCTTCAGCTACTTTATCGCCTACATTTACCAGTATTTTCCATACATTACCCGGCGTTTGCGATGTTATTTTTGTTCCGCCGGCAGCTGATGCGGCAGGCGTACTGCTTGCTTCTTTTACTGTAGGCTTTGCAACTTCTGTGATTTGAATATCTGCATCACCCTCTGCAACTTGAACACTATATTTTTTACCGTTTACTACTACTGTATAATTACCGCTTATATCCCCTCCTTGAGTCATTGTATATTTGCCTTTTCTAACCAATAACGGACCTTCGCCTTTCAAGAAAGCGATTCCTTTCTTGTCACAAGATGCCGCAATGAAAATATTTTCATCACTTACAGGTAAATTTTCATCTTCGAGAACTTTTGTCCAATATGCGATTGATTTTTTCTCATCTCTATCTGCAATATCCAATGGATTTTCGTTTGTAGGCTCCAATTTTAACTGTTTGCTTGCAAGTTTTATAACTTCACTATCAGCTTTAACCGGAGTTTTACCAAAATATCCTAAAACCATTTTTCCATATCCAGGAGCTATCTGTTTCCATGGTCCAAACATTACATTAGCATATGCCTGCTGCCAGTAAAATTGGCTAACCGGCGTTACAGATGTACCGTATCCACCTTTTTCAACAACTTCTTTCATGGCAAGAAGTACTTCATCAAATTTTTCAAGATTTCCGTTGTCTCTCATCATTTGAGTATTTGCAGTCAATGCTCCGCCCGGCATTGGAGAGAATGGAATAATAGGATTAACTTGCGTAGATTCAGGAGGCATCATATAATCTTTTAGACATTTTGATAGAGTTTCTTCATATTTTAGGATTTTATTTACATCAAAATCACCAAGATTATAATCAGTACCTTTAATTGCATGCATCATTGTTAGAATATCAGGCTGACTTGTTCCTCCGCTAACAGGTGATGCCGCTAGATCTATACCGTTCACGCCTGCGTCAAGCGCTGCTAGATAAGATACTACGCTAACGCCTGCCGTCTCATGAGTATGAAGCCTCATGTGAACTGAGTCTCCTAAAAGTTTTCTTGCCATAGCTATAGTTTCGTAAACTTTATGAGGATTTGATGTACCACTTGCATCTTTAAAACAAACACTATCAAAAACTATACCGCTGTCAAGTATGCTTCTTAAAGTTTTTTCATAAAAATCAACATCATGCGCCCCTGTACATCCGGGAGGCAAATCCATCATTGTAACTACAACTTCGTGATTCATGTTATATTTTTTGATACACTCGGCGCTATATGTGAGATTGTTTACATCATTTAACGCATCAAAGTTTCTAACGGTCGTTGTACCGTGTTTTGCAAACATTTTTGCAAAGAGATCTATCATTTCTCTACTGCCGGTATCAAGCATAACGGTATTTATTCCGCGTGATAAAACTTGAAGATTTGCCTTTGGTCCTACTATGTCTCTGAATTTGTCCATCATATCAAATGCATTTTCTTGCAAATAGAAAAACAGAGATTGAAATCTAGCTCCTCCGCCAAATTCAAAATGACTTATTCCTGCGTTTTTTGCAGCCTCAACAGCTGGAAGAAAATCTTCCATAAGTACACGACCGCCAAAGACAGATTGAAAACCGTCCCTAAAAGTCGTATCCATAATATCTATATATTTCTTGGCCATTTATATACCTTTTTAATAATTTATATCGCTTTTATATATCGATATAATATTTTTCTATGCGACCGTTTTGGTAGCAAGATTTTAAACTACTTTTACTTACTACTAAGTTAAAAAAACATCTATTAGTTATTTTTTTTACTTTAATTTTACCTATTGAAACTGCCAAAAAGCAAGATTGTCTTTTTTAGCAATTTTTCATCTCTTTTATTGCGCCTATTATTGCTGCGACCAATGAGTCATCATCGTCTGATCGTTTTTCTTCTAATGATGTTTTTTGTGATTTTATATTCTCTTCTATATTTTTTGAAAATTTTTCCAATTTTGTATCCAAAAAGTTAGTAGTAAAATTACCGTTTATAAAATCAATATCTCTTACTATTTCTCTATGGAGTGGAATATTGGTTGGTATCCCTTCTATTATATACTCATCCAATGCTCTTTTTGCTCTTTTAACTAAACCTGTCCAGTCAAGCGCCCATACTATGAGTTTACCTGTCATAGAATCATAATAAGGAGGTATCTTATAGTCTTTGTCGGCAATCGTATCTATTCTCACGCCGGGACCGCCGGGAGATAAATGTGTCGCAATGAGTCCCGGACTTGGAGTAAAGTTATTTAGCGGATCTTCGGCATTTATCCTAAATTCTATTGCATAGCCTTTGAAATTTATCTCTTCTTGCAAAAATATAAGTTTACCGCCATCGGCAATTTTTATCATTCTTTGAATAATATCAATTCCGGTAACTATTTCGGTTACCGGATGCTCAACTTGAACCCTTGTGTTCATTTCAATAAAATAGTAGTTATCTTTTTCATCTACCAAAAATTCCATAGTTCCGACATTTTCATATCCAAGCCTGAACATTGCTCTTTTTGAGATCCTATACAAGTCTTTTCTAACTGTTTTACTAAGTCTTGGACTTGGAGAAATTTCTATGACCTTTTGATGTTTTCTTTGAATAGAACAGTCTCTGTCGCCAAGATGGACTATATTTCCTTCTTTGTCAGCAATTATTTGAACTTCGATATGTCTTGGATTTTTGATATATTTTTCTATAAATACTTCACCATTACCAAAAAACTTTTTTGCTTCACTTGTAGCTGCTTCAAAAAGCTCAATAAATTTCTCTTCTTCCTCAACGATTCTCATTCCTCTGCCGCCACCGCCAAATGCCGCTTTTATAATGACGGGATAGCCTATTTTGGCAGCTATATTTTTTGCTTCATTTAAATCGCTTATCGGTGTATCGGTACCTTCGATTACAGGAACACCTATCTCTTTCATAACTTTTTTTGCCGCCATTTTATCACCGAAAAGCGCAATGTGTTCCGGTTTTGGTCCTACAAAGATTATACCGTTATCAATACAAGATTGCGCAAAATCGGCATTTTCACTCAAAAATCCATATCCCGGATGGATAGCATCCGCTCCTATTTCTTTTGCTAATGCAATAATTCTATCGCCGTTAAGATAAGCTTGGATAGGATCTCCGTCAAGCAGATATGCTTCGTCTGCTTTTTTTACCCAAACACTATCTGCGTCTGCTTCAGAATATATAGCAACAGATTTTATTTCAAGTTCTTTGCAAGCTCTAATTATCCTAAGGGAGATCTCTCCCCTGTTTGCAATCAGAACTTTTTTGATATTTTTCATTACCATTCATCCTTTTTTGATACAAAAATAAATCACAAAATAATAACTTTTTTTAGTTGCCATTTTGCTAAAAAAAAGAAAAAAGCTTATTTTTTCTTTCTTCTTTGAGTATGCTTTTTGGTAGCTTTTTGCTCACCTTGATAATTTGCCATTAGCTCTTCTACTTCATTGCTGCTATATCCCAAGTTATTTGAATATAGATTTGGATTTTTTGAAATATAAAAACTAAGCAATTTTTGCAATATCATATCTTTGTCTTCACTGCTTATCATTTGGGACATGTTTTTGGCATTCTGCGATATCTCTATATCATCAATATTTTCCAGCATCATTTTCAAGCTGTTATTATCGAGATCTGAGCTATTTTCTATAGTCGCCAATCTCATATCAGCACCGACTTCTTTTTGTATCCTTTGAAGCTCTTTAAACTCTTCGGTTGATACAAGAGTAATTGCTTGTCCGCTTTTGCCCGCTCTTCCGGTTCTTCCTATTCTGTGGACATAACTTTGAGGATCAAAAGGAATATGATAATTGAAAACATGCGTAACTCCTTTTATATCAAGCCCACGCGCAGCAACATCTGTTGCAATCAGGATCTTTATCTGCCCTCTTCTGTATGACTTGATTATTTCATCGCGATCCATCTGTTCGATATCTCCATGAAGCCCCTTTACGCTAAATCCAAGAGCTTCCAAATGCTCTTGCAATCTATCGACTTCTCTTTTCATCCTGCAAAAAATGATACATTTATCGATCTCTTCAGTTTCAAGAAGTTTGACTATAGCCTCATCTCTTTGATTCTCTTCGATCACATAATATCTTTGATCTATTATATTGTTCGTAGTCTCTTCTTCATTAACGACAGATATATATTCCGGACGATATAGTATATTTCCTGCCAAATCTTTTATCGCTTCCGGCATAGTTGCAGAAAACAGAAGTGTTTGTCTGTTTTGAGGAATGTATTCAAATATCTCTTTTATATCATCTAAAAATCCCATATCAAGCATTTCATCAGCTTCATCCAAAACTACTATTTCAGGATTAAATGTATCTATTTTACCTTTTTTGTAAAGATCTTTTAGTCTTCCCGGCGTTGCTACAACTATCTGAACACCCTTATGGATAAGAGCTATTTGTCTTCCATATCCGACTCCACCATAGACAGTCAATGTTCTAATACCTGCAAATCTGCCAAGATGATAAAGCTCGTCGCTTACTTGCGTCGCCAATTCTCTGGTTGGCGTTATGATCAAAGCTCTTTCGCACTCTTTATTTGCTATTTTTTGCAAAATAGGAAGACCGAATGCTGCGGTTTTTCCTGTTCCTGTATGGGCTTGACCCACTAGATCTTTGCCTTCCAAGACAAGAGGAATTGCAAGCTTTTGTATCGGGCTAGGCTCATTAAAGCCTGCTATTCTCACACCTTTTGCAATTTCAGGGTGAAAATCAAACTCATTAAAATTCATACTATACCTTTCAAGTTCATCGTGAACTTAATAAAACCTCTTGTAAAAGAGATTCTATAAATCCAAAATTATTTTTAAACTACAAGAAACCAAAACGCCAAGCCGACAATGATCCTGTATATTCCAAAAGCAACAAAAGTATGATTTTCTAAAAATCTTATCATTGCTTTAACTGTAAAAAAAGCCACAATAAAAGCAAATCCAAAACCTATTGCCAAAAGAGTATAATCATCCACTGCCATTGAAGATCTATTTTTATAAAGATCATAAAATGTTGCAGCAACCATTGTGGGTACCGCAAGCAAAAAGGAAAATTCGGCTGCGCTTTTTCTGTTTAATCCTGAAAATATTCCTCCAAGCATCGTCATGCCCGATCTGCTGGTTCCGGGAACCATTGATAAACTTTGAAACAAACCTATAACAAAAGATTCATTTATTGTTAAATCGTCTATGCTTTTTCCTTCGTTGCCTTTTTTATTTCTTCTAAAAAACTCTACTAGCAAAAACAATACTCCGCCCACTATAAGCATGATAGATACCGTCTCTATGCCAAAAAGTGATTTAATGGTCTTATAAAATAAAAAACCAAAAATCGCCGTAGGCAAAAATGCAACAATAACTTTTATCCATATAGATTTATCAACTAATAGTTTTTTTGCATAAATGAAAAGAACTGCTAAAATACTTCCCAATTGTATAGATACTTCAAAAGCTTTATGGGCGTCTGTTTGTTTGAGTCCCAAAAGCTTTGAAGCGAGTATCAAGTGTCCGGTACTTGAAATCGGTAAAAATTCTGTAAGTCCTTCTAGTGTACCTAAAATAACAGCATCAATAACAGTCATAATAATCCTT
>DYLZ01000041.1 GCA_020721775.1 Sulfurovum sp. | reverse complement strand
ATGACGAAAAAACATTAAAACTTATATTTTAATTGTGTATAAATATATCTTCCGGGTTCATTGAGTACCATAGTATCAGTTCCGCCTGCAAGTAAAGTAAGGTCTTTGTAACTGTTGGAAACAGCGTATGTACTATCAAAAAGATTATCAACGCCCACTACGAACTCCAATCCGCTTCCAAGATCTTTTGTAGCTTTCAGATTTACCACATTATATCCATCAAGTTTTTGTTCGCCATTGGCATCATCAATTCTGCTCCAAGGTGCAGCAGAGATCAATTGTCCCTCAAGTTTAAGAGTGTCATTGTAGTTGTATGTTGCCCCAAGAATTGCTTTAAACGGCGGTATATCAGGAAGATTAGTATCAGTTTGTCCGGTCAATGGATCATCTTTTGTACCTCTTTGATATGCAAAGCCTGCATCGATAATCAATTTTTCTGTCGCATACCATGAGCCGCTCATTTCTATTCCATACAATGATGCATCAACATTTTCATATGTATTGCTAGTCGCATTGTAAGCTATAAAGTTATCAAGTTTGCTATAAAAGAGTTTTGATTTTAGATCAAAATTTTCAAATTTCTTTTCAAATCCGAGATCTATTTCATTATTTGTCACATTGTCCAAATTTGGATTACCTATAGCAGTGCCTGTTTGGCTTGTAAAATAAAGCTCTTTAGCGTCAGGTACACGGTTTGATCTTCCAACCCCTGCAAAAACTTTAAACGATTTATCAATACTATATGTTCCAAGCGCATAGCCGCTAACATCATTAAAGTCTCTTGTTTTTACGCCTGCTTTCTCTATGTCTGTATTATCATATCTAGCACCTACTTCAACAGATATATTATCACTAACTTTTATTTTATCTTTTGCAAATATTGCTTTATTTGTCGTATCAACATCATCTATGCTTTTAGTCGGTAAATTTGTTACAACACCTGTTGCAACATTTGTTCTATAGTATCTGCCGTCCCAGTTTCTTTTGCTCGCATCAAGACCTGCTGTTATCTCATGATTGTTTACATCAAATATATTTGCAAGTTTTAAACCATCCATTTGGGTTTCTAGATGTGAAGTCATATAGTTCGTTGCACCGGCATTTCTATACTTTGTACTCATTGGATGATCGACTGTTGATCTGTAAGCGTCAAGCGTTAATTTTTTCGAATATGCTCCTAAATCTTTAGCTGTATATTTTGCTATCAACACATCAGAATCGTCGTACATGGCATCCATTGGGGTATTTGGATAGAGGACATTATCACTTCTATTGGCTGTATAGCTAAGCTCTAGCTCTTGATTATCTGCTATATTCCAAAACATTTTACCCATTAGAGTTTTTTTGGTAAATGCATCAAGTTCTTGGTATGCTGTTTGATACTGATTTCCTGCTGCTGCTTTACCGTCAAGAATTGCCTGAGCGATCTGCTCTACAAAATCATCGCCGTTACCGTCTTTGTATTGCGATCCGTTTTCTGCTGAACCGCTAAGTAAAAATCTAAGCTTTTCTGTACCCCCGCTAAGCATAAATGAGCCTTTGAGATAGTCCCAGCTTCCTGCATTCACGCTTACTTCGCCATGTGTCTCTTTTGCAGGTTTGAGCGTGTGTACTTTCACATCAGCTGAAAGTGAACCAAAATCACTTACATTAAACGGTCCTTCGTTGATCTCAACATAATCAACATTATTTGACAATACATGTGATATAGGCGGGTCCATTCTGTTTGGACATGCACCACATACTTTGGCGCCATCAATAGTTACTGTGATATTGTCTTTCTTTTGTCCACGGATCAAAATATCATTTGATATACCGCTTCTTCTAGAGATATTGATATTTGCCTTTTCTTTTGAAAGCGCCTCTCCAAGGTCGGCTGACTTTATCTCTTCGCCTCTTACATCTTTTACAACCGTTGTGTCAACTTTTTCTTCTACATCAATCGTACCTAAACTTTCACTTGCATTTATCGCCGTTATACAAACAAGCGATAATCCTAACATCCTAAACATCATTGAATGTCTCCTTCTTTAAATTAAAATATAAAATTATCAAAAGATTGTTAAGTGAGTGTTAATTTATGTTAAATGGGGTTAAAAAATGATTTTTTCAAAAATAAGTATAAAAAGTCAAAAAATATACTTATTTTTGGTTTTTTACAAAGGGGTAATAAAAATATGACATATAAATGTTAAACTAGCATTAAGTTAAATAATTATTTTTGAAATATCCAAAATGACTTTTGTACCTTGATCTTTTTTAGAATGTATTGTTATGCCGATTCCTTCTTTGTCGCAATATTCTTTTACAATAGCAAGCCCTATTCCCTTGCCGTCATTCTCCACATCTCCTTGATAATAACGGTCATATATATTAATGATCTGCATATCATCCATTCCTATACCTCTATCTATAATTTCTATAGTATTATTTGCTATTTTTATAGTTATGGGCTGATCTTTTGGTGAATATTTCATAGCATTTGATACTATATTTTCTATCATTTGCTCAAAGCCGATCTTATCGGCAAGAAGCTTTATATTTTCAAGTTCAAAAATAAATTCATTTCTTTCCTGATCTATAAAAGGTTCGCAACACTCTTTTACGACAAGATTTGCTTCAAATTCTTCTTTTTTTATAGGTTGGATCTCTTTTGTTATATTGTAAACTAATGTCTCATAGAGTCTTTTGAGTCTAGAGCTTGCATGCTCAATTCTCTCCAATCTTGTTATATCTTTTTGGGATGTTAGATTTTTTGATAACATTTTTGAATTTGCAGTTATCACCGTAAGGGGAATATTTAATTCATGTATAATCTCGTCTGTTATATGTAGTAGATTTTTTTCTATTTTATATTTTGACTCAAGTAAATAAGAAACAAATATATAGCCAAATCCTGTCGATACGATAACCATAAGAGCTAATGAGACAAAAAAAGATAAATGGTAAAAACCGTAATATTTGCCAAAAAAATATGGAGCCAGCCAAAGCAATATCAAAAGTATCTCTAAAACCGCAACTGCGATTATGATCTCTCTTTTTATCTTTTTAAACAATACCCTATGCCTCTGATATTTTCTATATTATCACCAAAATATTTTTTTAACTGCGTTACATAAACTCTGATCGAACCGTCACTTGCCTCACTAGCGCTGCTCCAAATAGAATTTTTTATCTCTTCGCTTGATACAACTCTGCCGTTTGCTTCTATAAGAACTTGCAAAAGCTGCCCTGCTTTTGTACTTAACTCTTGTTCAATGTTTTCTAAAAACAGCTTTTTACTATGTATATCAAAAGTAAATCCGTGAACAAGAATCTTATCATCTCTGCTTTGTCTTTTTAGGAGTGCATGGATGCGGCAGCTTAACTCATCAAGATCTATCGGTTTTTTTAAATAATCATCCGCGCCTACTTCAAATCCCTGCTTCAATGATGCAGTATCATTTTTTGAAGTTATAAACATTGCAGGAGTTTTATCTCCGCTCGCCCTTAATTTTGAGAGCATATCAAAACCGCTCTCATACGGCAGTTTAACATCAAAGAGATAACAATCGTACCTTTTTTTATAACTCATCTCAAATGCGCTATACGGATCAAATACACTATCAACACTATATCCATCATCTTCAAGAAAATCTTTTAGAGTAGCGTTTAACACTCTATCGTCTTCAAGCAACAATAACTGTACTCCCATGCTTATCCTCTTTATTATAGATACATACCGCCGTTCACTTTCAAAGTTTCACCCGTGATATAACCGGCATGGTCGCTAAGTAAAAATGCTACCGCATCAGCAACTTCTTTTGCTTCACCAAATCTTGAAAGAGGAATTTTAGAGACAAATGCCGCTTTTACCTCTTCTTTTAAAACTTCTGTCATTTCAGTTGCAATAAATCCGGGGGTAATAGCATTAAATCTTATTCCTCTGCTAGCGCCCTCTAGCGCAAAGCTTTTATTCATAGCTATCATGCCGCCCTTACTTGCGGCATAATTGGTCTGACCCGCATTCCCGCTCTCTCCTACAATAGAAGCAATATTTACAACCGAGCCGAACCTTGCTTTGCTCATTATCTTAAGGGCTTCCCTGCAGCCCACAAAAGCTGATTTTAAATTTGCCTCAATGACACTCATAAAATCATCCGCGCTCATACGAAGAGCGAGCTTATCGTTTGTAATTCCTGCATTATTGACCAAATAGCTAAGTCCTCCGTCAGTCTCAACTATCTTTTTAATTGCATCAACAAAAGCGCTCTCATCACTTACATCAAAACCTAGAACATCAGCAACACCGCCTGCCTCTTCGATCGCTTTTTTTACATTCAGAGCTTCAGCCTCACCGCTTCTATAATTTATCCAAACTTTAAGACCATAACCGGCCATAACCTTGGCTATCTCGGCTCCTATGCCTCTGCTTGAACCGGTTATTAAGACATTTTTCCCGCTAAATTTCATTTACATCCTTTTTGCTTTATTTTTTTCATCATAAGAAAATAGTCTCTCTTTTATATATTCAAACTCTTTGTAGTCATCTTCTGTTATCTTGTCGCTATATATGATGTGATTTAACTGCTCCAATATATGCATCTTGCTTAACTTATCATTGCGCAGCGCTTCATTTATGATATCCAAATGCGCCTCAAGATCAATATCGCTTTGCATTGCATTTGACAGGAGTCTCATACACTCATCATGAGAACAATCAAAGTCTGCTCCCAATATATCGCAAAAAAGCGGTCCTTCTTTATTGATATCTCTTTTGTCTTTTTTTACTATATAAGCCAAAAGCGCCGCAACCGAGTTTTTTATCTTTGTTTGCATATTTTATCCTTAAATATAAAATCATATCAAATTAAAGCTTTATCCATTTCTTTTGGAATTTCCAACCCTAAAAGCTTCAAAACTGTCGGAGCGATATTGTTTAATCCGCCGCTGCTTGCGATATTTTTCACACCATCGGCAACAATAAAACACCAAACATCTCCGACAGTATGATTGGTTAAAATGTGTCCTGCTTCATCGCACATCTCTTCACAATTTCCATGGTCGCTGGTAATGACCACCGCATAGTCTTTTGCTTTTGCCGCATCAAGTATCTGCAGTATTTCATTATCAACTGCCTCAACGGCTTTAACTGCCGCTTCGTAATTTCCCGTATGGCCCACCATATCGCCGTTTGCAAAATTCACAACAATAAAATCATACTCTTTTTTTATAGCATCTCTTACTGCCTCACCAACTTTTGGCGCCGACATTTCGGGCTGCATATCGTATGTTCTAACATCAGGACTTGGAACAAGAACCCTATCTTCACCTTTAAACGGTTTTTCTATACCGCCGTTGAAAAAAAATGTTACATGGGCATATTTTTCAGTTTCTGCAGTATGAAACTGCGTAAGCCCCGCTTTACTTATAACTTCTGCCAAAGTATTGGTTGGATTATCTTTTGGAAACAAAACAGGATAGGTAAAATTTGCATCATAAAGAGTCATTGTTGCAATATTTATATTGCGCTTTTTAGTTTCAAATTTATCAAAATTTTTATCTCCAAGAGCCGTCGTTATCTCTCTAGCCCTGTCTGAACGAAAATTGATCATCAGAATAGAATCATTTTCATTTATGCCGCCATAATCTTTAAATGCAACAGGAACTATAAATTCATCATTTTCACCTTTTTTATAACTTTGTTCTATATATTCCAAAGGCGTTAGATCTGTTTTTGGAGCAGCATTTACTAAAGCATCATATCCTTTTTGTACCCTCTCCCATCTACTATCCCTATCCATGGTATAAAATCTGCCGCCTATTGTAGCTATGCTTATATGCTCATCACATATCTTTTCAATTTGAACTAAAAACTCTTTTGCGCTTGTGGAAGCAACATCTCTACCGTCTGTTATGAGATGAAGCCATACTTTTTTACCTTGATCTTTTGCCAATAGCGCAATTTTGATGATATGGTCTATATGAGAATGCACTCCTCCATCGCTCATAAGCCCAATTAAATGCAAAGTATCGCTTTTGCTTAGCAGCCATTTTAAAGCATCGTTTTTTTCTATGCTTCCGTCATCTAATGCTTTTGAGATTTTAACCAGATCTTGGTATAAAACCCTTCCGCTGCCTATGGTCATATGTCCTACTTCACTATTGCCCATTTGACCTTGCGGCAAACCTACGCTTAGCCCGTGCGTAGAAATAAGAGTATGCGGCGCATTTTCAAAAAGATACTCATAAGCTCTTTTTTTTGCTCCTAAAAATGCATTACATCTTGCATTCGGTTTATGCCCTATGCCGTCTGTTATTATAAGAATAGTTTTTTGTCCGTTCATTACTTCTCTTTTTCTTTGATCTAAATAATGTAGTATGTATATAATTGGTTTTATTATATCAAATTTTCTATAATGTGTTATAAGCCCTGTCTCCTGCATCGCCGATACCGGGCAAAATGTATTTTTTATTATTTAGCTCTTTATCGATCTGTGCTATATATATATCAACATCTTTATGTCTTGAGCTTACAAATTCCAAACCCTCAGGCGAACCTATTACATTAAAACTTATTATTTTAGCCGGATTTTTCTTTTTTATAATATTTATAGCATAATCGAGCGATCCGCCTGTTGCCACCATAGGATCAAGCAAGACGGCTATCTTTCCTTCAAGATTTGGAACCCTATCGTAAAACAATTTGCTTTCAAATGTCTCCTCGTCTCTTTTGAGTGCCAAGAAACCTGCTTTTGCATTTGGCATGACCTCAAGTACTCCGTCCAACATAGGCAGAGCTGCTCTAAGTATCGGGATAAAAACATACTTTTCTTCATCTAAAAACAAAAATTCCTGCTCACCTATCCAAGTCGGCGTTTTTTTGCACATCATCTCTTCTTTTTCAAAAGCACTTATTGCCAATATCTTTGCTATTTCGCTTATATATTTGCGAAATAAAAAACTATCCAAGTTGATATTTCTAATCTTAGATATATAGTTCAAGATCAATGAATTGTCTATTTTCTTAACCATTTTTAAACCTTTTGCTCTTTTTGCAATCGTATCAAAAAATAATAATTTAAAACTTATGCTAAAATACAAAATTGTGTTAAAATTCCATAAACTACGAAGGATCAAAATGTCTTATATACAAAACATTATAGAAAATCTAAAAATTTCATATCCCATCCAAAATGAATTTCATCAAGCAGTAACTGAAGTTTTAATATCAATAGAACCAATTTTAAAACAATATCCCATATATCAAGAACATAAAGTGATAGAAAGAATTATTGAGCCTGAAAGAGAAATATATTTTAGGGTAAGCTGGGTGGATGACAAAGGATGCATACAAGTAAATAAAGGATACAGGGTTGAGTTTAGTTCAGTTCTTGGACCATACAAGGGCGGACTTAGATTTCATCCCAGCGTAAATGAAAGTATTATGAAATTTTTAGGATTTGAGCAAATTTTCAAAAATTCTTTAACAGGTCTTATGTTAGGAGGTGCAAAGGGCGGAAGCAATTTTGACCCAAAAGGAAAGTCAGATAATGAAATTATGCGATTTTGCCAATCATACATGAGTGAATTATTTAGGCACATAGGCGCCAAAACCGATGTTCCGGCAGGAGATATAGGAGTAGGAGCTAAAGAGATAGGGTATCTTTTTGGAATGTATAAAAAACTTGTCAATAGATATGATGGCGTACTTACCGGAAAATCCACAAGATGGGGCGGTTCAATGGCCAGAAAAGAGGCGACAGGATATGGAATAGTCTATTTTGCAAAAAACTTACTGGAAGACAATGGACTTTTCCTTGAAGGTAAAAGATGTATTGTATCGGGATCCGGCAATGTTGCAATATACACTATGGAAAAACTTCTTCTCTTGGGAGCCAAAGTAATTGCATGCAGCGACTCAAAGGGTATCATCCACGATGAACATGGGATAGATCTGGAACTGATAAAAAAGATAAAAGATGAGAACAGAGGAAGTCTTGAAGAGTATCAAGTAAGCAAACCAAATTCTAAATATATTGCAGCAGAGTCTTACCCTGAAAATAGAAATCTCATATGGAGTATTCCTTGTGATATCGCATTTCCATGCGCCACACAAAACGAATTAAATATCAATGATGCCAAAGAGCTTATAAAAAACGGTGTAAAAGCCGTGATAGAAGGCGCAAATATGCCTTCAACTCCTGATGCCATAAAAGAGTTGCAGGCTCATAATGTTCTATTTGCTCCAAGCAAAGCGGCAAATGCCGGCGGAGTGGCCACAAGCGGTTTTGAGATGGCTCAAAATGCCTCTATGCAAAAGTGGGATTTTGATGAAGTCGAAGATAAGCTCTCTGTGATAATGAAAAACATATATACAACATCGCTTGAAAATGCTAAAATTTTCGATAACTCTTCAAATCTGGTCATAGGGGCAAACATAGCCGGATTTAAAAAAGTTGCTGATGCCATGATAGAGCAAGGGGTAGTTTAAATAAGATAATTATACTATTTCTTTTTTTTCATTGAAATAATTGTAAAATAAGAGATTAATTTCAAAACAAAGATATAAAATGCTTTACTTGTTGTCACAATTCCTATCATTTAAACTTTTTAGTTATATTACCGTAAGAGTCGGGATCGCTTTTTTTCTCTCTCTTTCTCTTGCCTTATTTTTAATGCCAAGATATATTCGCTGGGCAACAGCAAAAAAAGCAAATCAGCCTATCAATAAATTTGTACCTGCCCATGAGGGCAAAAAACACACGCCGACTATGGGTGGCGCGATATTTGTATTTTCAGCAGTAATAGCAACATTGATCGCCGGTAACTTTACAAATATATACTTAGTCGGCGGCCTTATAACAATTATCGGTTTTGCATTTGTAGGATTTAAAGATGATTACGGCAAAGTTGTTTCAGGAAATAACTTAGAAGGACTTACGCCTAAAGGTAAAATGGGTTTACTGATCCTTATCTCACTAATTGTGGTCGGACTTTTATACTACAAAAACTTTCCGACAACATTCTATATACCTTTTTTGAAAACCCCTCTATTTGATATGAATTATGTGGCTATTCCTTTTTGGGTTTTGGTTTTTTTAGCAACTACAAATGCGGTGAACTTAACAGATGGATTAGATGGTCTTGCAACGGTTCCCTCCTCCATTGCTCTTACAACGCTCGGTTTTATCATATATGCCACAGGGCATGCAGAAATAAGCAAATATTTACTCATTCCTCACATTACTGATGTTGGTGAAGTTTCAATACTAATAGGGGCATATATAGGAGCGCTCATAGGCTTTCTTTATTATAATTGTTATCCGGCAGAAATATTTATGGGAGATACCGGCAGCCTTGCCACCGGTGGTTTTATAGCATATCTTGCCATTTTAGCAAAAAGCGAGGTTTTGCTTATACTTATCGGCGCTGTATTTGTTGCAGAAACACTCTCTGTAATTTTGCAAATCGGAAGTTATAAGCTCAGAGGTCAAAGGGTTTTTTTGATGGCTCCTATTCATCACCATTTTGAACTAAAAAAATGGGCAGAAAATAAAATAATAGTAAGATTTTGGATGGTTGCATTTTTAACGAATGTACTAGCTCTTATTACTCTAAAATTTCGTTAATGGACATCAATGTATAAAAATGAGATAAAACCGACCCTTTTTGGTTACGGAAAAACAACAAAAGCAATAGCCAAGCTTCACGGCGGAGGTTGTACATTTTTTGATGACAATACCGATGAAGCATTTTTTGACGATATGGGAAATCATATCCTGCCTTCACGCCTTTTTGATCCGAATGCGAGTAAATTGGAAGTTATAACACCAAGCTTCAAACCGTCACATCCACTTGTCAGAAATGCGAAAAATCTACTTAGTGAATATGACTACTTTTTAGGTTTTGAGGATAAAAAGCCATTTAATATATGGATAAGCGGAACAAACGGAAAAACCACAACTACTCAAATGCTTACGCACTTGCTTAGTTCAAAAGGTGCGCTTAGCGGAGGAAATATAGGGACCCCTTTGGCAGAGCTTGATTTTAATGCTCCTATTTGGGTTTTGGAAACCAGTTCATTTACACTGCACTATACACATACGGCATCGCCAAATATATATCTGCTATTGCCAATAACACCTGATCATCTTGACTGGCATGGAAACGCCGAAGGATACACTGCGGATAAACTAAAACCTCTACTTACTATGAGAGAAGGGGAAATGGCTCTTATTCCAAAAGGTTTAGAGCTGCCTCATACCAATGCTTTTGTAGTTGAATATGACACAAATGAATTCTTATGTGAATATTTTGATATAGATATCTCTAAAATAAGATTTAAAGGCGCATTCTTGCAAGATGCCATTCTTGCTATGGCTGTCGTAAAAGCCTTGTTTGATGAAGTTGACTATGATCTAATAAACAGTTTTACGATCGAGGGACATCGTCAAGAAGAATTTATAGATGCAAAAGGCAGACTTTGGGTAAATGATTCTAAGGCAACAAATGTTGATGCCGCACTGCAGGCAATCAAGGTTTTTGGAGACAGAAAGCTTCATTTGATCTTAGGCGGCGATGATAAAGGCGTTGAATTGGATGATTTTTTTGCCGATATAAAGCCATATAATCCTACTATTTATGCTATCGGAGCAAATGAGGAAAAACTTATCAAATTATCAGAAAAATTTTCTCTAAAAGCAATTAGGTGTCATACTATAGCAAATGCAGTAAAAGAGATAGATAAAGATCATGATTTAAATTCTGTTGCCCTTCTCGCTCCTGCAGCTGCGAGTTTAGATCAGTTTAGCTCTTATAAAGAGAGGGGTGAAGTATTTATAAATAGCGTTAAAGAGTTATAATCCTCCGAATAAATCCTGATAGACAAT
>DYLZ01000040.1:7408-11315 GCA_020721775.1 Sulfurovum sp. | reverse complement strand
CCCACCCTACAAAAACCCGTTAAAAATCATGAACAATTATGGCGATTTAAAACAACTTTATAAATATATCACAATGAGTAGGGTGTGTTTGCCAACACACCAAAAAAAGCATAAACATACCAACGCATAGGGTTGGTTTGCTAACCCACCAAAATAAAATAACCAACCAATGTAATTTTACCAACCTATCAAAAAAACATTGCAATTTGACAAAAAAATATAAATATAAAAAACATATTCTTAAAAGAGAATATTTATCTTAAATAAAGCAAATGTGTATAAAATAAGCTTTTTAAACATGAGGAATAAAATGAATATTTTAAAGAAACTTTTTTCTATGAAAGTGGCTGTTGTTATGATGGTGCTTTTTGGTGTCATTATAGGCGTGGCGACATTTATCGAAAATGATTACGGTACGCAGACAGTCCAAGCGTTAATTTATAAAACTAAATGGTTTGAGCTGTTTTTATTTTATTTTATCGCTATAGTTGCATATCAAATATATAATTTTAAATCTTACAAAAATAAAATTCCTGTTTTTATATTTCATTTTTCTTTTATAGTTATTGCGCTTGGCGCTTTGATGACAAGATATTGGGGATATGAAGGTATATTGTCTGTCAGAGAAGGAAGCTCTACAAATAAAATGTTATCAATGGATAGATATGTTCAGATAGAAGCGCATAACGGCAAGAACACGACATATCAAGAGTATCCTCTGTTTTTATCATCAATGACAAAAAATAGTTTTGAAAAACAAGTGGTAGTAGGAGATAAAACTATCGTTCTCTCTTTAAAAGAGTATCTGCCACAAGTGGAAGAAAAGTTGCAAACAAATGTAAAAGACGGAAAAGAGATATTGGAATTGATGGTAAGCGGAATGGGCAGTACCGGAACTACTGTATATATCGCCAAAGGCGAAACGAAGCAGGTAGGAGGAATGATCGTTTCTTTTGATAATAATAGCAGCGATCCATCGTCTTTCAATATAGTCAGTTCAAGTGATGGATTAAAGGCATATTTTCCAACCGATACCGTAACTTTAAATATGGATACACAAGAGAGCGGATCTGTAAGTGCGGGCTTAAATGACTTTGAGAATAGAACGCTGTATAGATTTGACAGCAGCGTAGTTGTTTTGAAAAACAGATACAAAAATGCTGTTATCAAGAAAGTTTCTACTGCCCTTAAGCCAACAGCAAAAAATCCGGAATATATACTAATGGACATAAGTGTAAATGGAAAATCAAAAAATATAGAATTTTTTCCAGTTAGCGGAGAGAGCGGAGAGATAAAAAATATAAATATCGACGGTGTTGATATAGCCATGATAGTCGGTTCAAAAGTTATCGAGCTACCGTTTGAGATATACCTCAAAGATTTCAAGCTTGAAAAATATCCCGGCTCCATGACGCCGTCTTCTTATTTGAGTGAAGTTATACTCAAAGACGCAAAAAACGGCGTAAATATGCCGTATGAGATATATATGAATCATATACTTGATTATCAAAACTTTAGACTGTTCCAAACATCTTATGATCCCGACGAGAAAGGTACGATCCTCTCAGTAAATCATGACCCGGGAACTAACATGACATATTTGGGATATCTTCTGCTCTCTATCGGTTTGATCTGGTCATTGTTTATAAAAAACGGAAGATTCCAAAAACTTTTAAGAGAGGCTAACCGTATGCAGCAGCTTTCTGTTTTGATAGTTATTTTTGCATTGCTAGGATCAACGAATTTAAAAGCAGATGTAAATTCAACTATACAAAATATAGACAAAGGTCATTTGGAGAATTTCAGACATCTTGTGGTGCAGGACAATCTAGGCAGAATGAAGCCTGTAGATACTATGGCTACGGAAATCGTTTCAAAAGTTACAGGCTCTACCTCGATGTTTGGTAAAAGTGCAAGCGAACTGTTTTTAAATATGATGCTTAGACCTGAAATTTTTCAAGAATTGCCGATAATCAAAATTTCTCATCCGCAAATAGCAAAAGACTTAGGGCTTAAAAAAGAAGATAAATTTGCAAAATTTTCTGATTTTTTTACTCCTGCCGGACAATATAAACTTTTTGACATCGTTCAAAAGGCAAATCAAAAAGCTCCGCTTGAAAGAAGCCAATACGATAAAGAGCTTATCAAGGTTGATGAGAGATTAAATATAATGTATATGACTTTTATGGGAGAATTTCTAAAAATTTATCCAAAACCAAAAGATCCGAACAATAGCTGGTTTGCTCCAAAGAGGGCAATGGATATGTTCGAAGCAAAAGATGCCGATATGATAAAACTTATCACAACAAATTATTTTACTCAGGTAGATGAGGCATTTAAAACAAACAACTGGACAAAAGCAAATGATGGACTAAAAATTATAAAAGAGTATCAAGAGGTAGTTGGACATAGCGTTATGCCGTCAAAAGAAAAGATAGATTTTGAAGTGTTTTATAATGATCTTAATCTTTTTGCAAAGCTTGTTCCATATTATCTGGTTATCGGTATCTTGTTGATCGTTTTTGCTTTTGTTCACATGATAAAACCTATTTTTAAGATCAAATACATTTTAACTATTGCTGTTGTATTGCTCGGCATTGGATTTTTAGTTCATACGGCAGGGCTTGGGATTAGATGGTATATCACAGATCATGCTCCTTGGAGTAATGCTTATGAATCAATTGTTTTTATAGCTCTTACTACTGTTTTAGCAGGACTATTGCTTGCAAGAAAAAGTGTTTTTGCTCTAAGCGCAACTGCCATATTGGCAGGGGCAACTATGGGCGTTGCTCATATGAGCTTTATAAATCCGGAAATTACTCCGCTGGTGCCTGTGCTTAAATCATATTGGCTTATGATACATGTTGCTCTTATTGTTGGAGGAGATGGATTTTTGGGTCTTGGGTTTATTTTGTCTTTGCTTGCTCTCATACTATTTGTTTTTAGAGCTAAAGGCAATTCAAATATAGATAAATCTATCATGGAGCTTTCAGCACTCTCTGAAATGTCGATCATTGTGGGTCTGGCTATATTTACCATAGGCAATTTCCTCGGCGGTGTATGGGCAAATGAAAGCTGGGGGAGATACTGGGGATGGGATCCAAAAGAGACTTGGGCTGCAGTTACGATACTTGTTTATGCTGCGGTGATACATCTTAGATTTATTCCAAAATTAAAAAGCCATTATCTATTCAATCTAGCGGCGCTTTGGGCATACAGTAGCGTTTTGATGACATATTTTGGAGTTAACTACTACTTATCGGGGCTGCATTCTTATGCTGCCGGAGATCCTATGCCTATACCTGATTGGGTATATGCGGCTGTAGCGGCAGCTTTTGTTTTGTCGGTAGCCGCATTTTTTAAAAGAGACTCTAAGTTGAAGTTAAATTGTGAGAAAATATAAGAGATAAAAGGCTTAAAGGAATGAAAATATTTAGTGAGTTCAAGAAGTTTCTTATTCAAGGAAACATGGTAGATATGGCGATAGGCTTTATCTTTGGTGGTGCTTTTTCTACTGTTATAAAATCGCTTGTAGATAATGTTGTAATGCCTCCTGTAGGCATGTTGCTTGGTAAAGCTGACTTTTCTCAGTTGTATATTTCTTTGAACGGAGAAAATTATGCAACATTGGCTGAAGCTGTAAAATCAGGAGCGCCGCTAATCAAATACGGACAATTTATAAACGATATCATTTCGTTTTTAATATTGGGTTTTGTGGTATTTATGTTTATCAACGCATATAATAAATTAAAAACTCCGGTAGAAGAGGCGCCTGCTCAACCTGAAGAAAATATTTTACTTCTTAGAGAAATTAGGGATAGTTTGAAAAAGTAAAACTATTTTTTCAATATTTTTTTTATAGTTTCGGAGCATATCGCAAGACCGAATGTTCCTGTTACTGCTACAC
>DYLZ01000040.1:0-7308 GCA_020721775.1 Sulfurovum sp. | reverse complement strand
TTTTTTATAGTTTCGGAGCATATCGCAAGACCGAATGTTCCTGTTACTGCTACACAAGAGCCTTTTTCTTTGCACTTTGCGTCTTCATCTGAAAATACGACTTTAAAATTACGATCAAATTTTTCTTTTTTTAACTCTCTTCTTATTTTGCTTGCAAGTGCATCGCCGTAACTTTTCCAAATAGAATCAACTTTTATTTTGGAAGTATCAAATCTTTTTGCAGACCCAACAGACATTATGAGTTTTTTATATACTTTTTTGGCTAGCTCTATCTTTACTTTTGTGGTATCACAAGCATCTATAACTATATCAAAAGGCTCAAAATCAAACTCTTTTACCCATGCAATATCTACTTGGCTGTTTATGGTTTTAATGCCGGGGTATAGTTCGCAAAGTCTTTCTGTTTTGTATGCACCTATCGCCTCTGAGCCTATTTGCCTGTTTTGATTTGTTATGTCATATCTGTCATAATCGACTATGGTTATATGATGAACACCGCTTCTATATAAACAGTCAAGCGCATAGCTCCCAACACCTCCGACGCCGATAATAAGCACTTTGGCATTTTGAAGTTTAAGAAAATCATCCCCAAAAAGTGTTCTGCATCTATCAAATCTCACAGCCAATTCTCTAAATGTTTTATATCTCTATGGCTTGTCATATCCAAGTGAACCGGAGTGATCGATATATATCCTTGATCTATCGCTTCAAAGTCGCTTATATGCCCATCATCTGATTCCCAATCAAGTCTCGGAAGTCCTATCCAGTAATATTCTAAACCCCTTGGATTGTAGTGAACTTCCGCGCTGTTTCCGTAGATTCTTCTGCCGGCTTTTGTAATTTTATATCCTTTGCACTCATTTGGAGAGATCGGAGGAATATTGACATTTAAAAACTTTCTATCATTAAGCGGATAGCCTCCGTCAAGTATTTTTTTGACTATAGTAACGATAGCTTCTTTTGCCAGTTCAAATCCAAACTTTTCTATATTTTGACAATGATCTTTGCATACTTGAGATATGGCAATAGCCGGAATTCCTTGAAGTATCGCTTCCATCGCGCCGGCGGCAGTTCCAGAATAAGTAATATCCTCACCCATGTTTGAGCCTTGATTTATTCCTGATATAACAATGTCAGGTCTATGTCTTATATTGTATAGTTTATTTAGCGCTAAAAATACACAGTCAGTAGGCGTTCCGTCATCAAGTTTATAAAAGTTTTCTTCCAGCTCTACAAATCTAAGCGGTCTTGTAAGGGTAAGCGAGTGTCCGCATGCCGATTTTTCAACCGTAGGAGCTACGACAGTAACATTGCCTATGGTTTTAAGCGCATTCATGAGTTCATGAAGACCTTTTGATTCAAATCCGTCATCGTTCGTAATTAAAATATTTATCATTGTTCTGTTCACTTTTAAAATTTAAAAGTAATTATAGCCTTTTTTTTTGAAGAAATATTAATTTTTGGTATAATGCTATTAAATTTTTATGCAGGAAAGCAAGTGAAAAAAGAACCAATGTTGGAACAAACATACCAAAAATTAACTCGTGAATTGGAACATCTTAAAACAGTAGAGAGATCAACTATAGCAAAAGTCATAGATGAAGCCAGAGCTTTAGGAGACTTAAAAGAAAATGCAGAATATCATGCAGCAAAAGAAAAACAAGGCATGATAGAAGCTCGCATCATAGAGCTTGGAGATATATTGTCTCGCTCGCATATCATAGATCCATCATCTCTTGCGCATACGAGAGTCTGCTTTGGCTCAACGGTTAAGCTTATAGACTTAGATAGTGATGAAGTTGTAACATATACCATTGTAGGTTCCCAGGAGTCAAAACCGTCACATGGGCTTATATCGATCTTTTCTCCTTTGGCAAAAGCCCTTTTGGGCAAAGCAGAAGGCGATGAGATAGAGGTAACTTTGCCAAATGGCGAGAAATGTTATGAGATAAGCAGTATTTGCTATCAAGAAATCTGCATCAAGGAGTAGATGTGAGAGTAGGAATAGTCGGCGTTAGCGGTTATACGGGATTGGAGCTTATTAAGCTTATAATAAATCATCCGATTTTCAAACTTACATACTTGGCAACATCTTCAGGCGATACCACAATAGAAGATTTGCATCGATCATTAAAAGATGTTATATGTATGGATGTAGAAAAAGCAAGTGTAGAAGATGTAAAATCAAACTGCGATCTTGTTTTTTTGGCTCTTCCGCATAAAACAGCTATGAGCTTTGCTAAGCACCTATGGGATAGCGATATTAAAGTAGTGGATCTCTCAGCTGATTATAGGCTGGAGCTTGAAACTTATGAAAAGTATTATTGTGAGCATGAAGATAGAGAAAATGCCCACAACGGCGTTTACGGACTAATTGAATACTATAAAGAGGCGATCAAAAAAGCAAAACTTGTTGCAAGTCCCGGATGTTATCCGACTGCTACTCTTTTGGGTATCCTGCCGTTCATTTCATACATAAATACCGATATACCTCTAATAGTAGATGCAAAATCAGGAGTAAGCGGAGCAGGCAAGGGATGTAGTGAAACCACACACTTTGTGACCATAAACGACAATATCTTTGCATACAACCCACTCAAGCATCGCCATGCGCCTGAAATCGCAGAAAAGATAAATGATATATACGGCAAAAAAATAAATGTGCATTTTGTTCCTCATCTTGTTCCTATGACAAGAGGAGAACTTGTAAGCATATATGCAACGCTAAAAGACGATATAGATCCTCTTAAAGTTTTAAAAGATCATTATAAAAATGATGAGTTTGTTAGGATCAGAGAAAAACCCACAGATACTAAAAGCGTAAGCGGTACTCATTTTTGTGACATATTTGCTGCTAAAGAAAACAATATGCTTTTTGTCAGCTCTGCAATAGATAATCTTTTAAGAGGAGCTAGCTCGCAAAGTTTGGCAGCTGCAAATCTTATGTGTGGTCTTGATGAGAGTTTGGGACTTCCTAAAATAGCTTATGTTCCATAGTATGGAGATAAAAGAGGGAGCCATCTTCATAGCCGATGCCCACTATCCGCATCACGGCAATGAGTTTTTGGAGCTTTTGCATAAATTAGATACAGGAAAAATTGTCGCCTCACAGCTGTTTTTGATGGGCGATATTTTTGATCTGCTGTTTGGGTACAATGACTATATTTTAACTTTTTGCAATGAAGCCGTCTCTTTGCTTCGCAAGCTCTCTAAAATTATCGAGATACATTATTTTGAAGGCAATCATGACTTTTGCCTAAAAGATATTTTTCCAAATATAAATGTATACTCCAGAGATGAACAGCCTATCACTATGAAACTTGGCGAAAAAAAAGTGTCGCTTTCTCACGGTGATAAGTATGATGCCGGATTTGGATATGGGGTATATTGTAAACTTCTTAGAAGCAAAATAACTCTAAACGCATTGAAACCTTTTGAGAAAAAGATCATAGATCATCAGATGAGCAGACTTCATTCTAAGATAATTTGCCGCAAAATGCCAAACTTTGAACAAAAAGCAGAGGCTATCATGAGCCATTACCCCAAGTATTTGGATATGGTTATAGAAGGGCATTTTCATCAAGCCGTTAAAATAGGCACATATATATCACTCCCATCTCTTGCTTGCCAAAAGATGTATGCCATTATTCAAAACGGAGAGATAACTTTTAAAAGCATTTAGCATTAATTTAATATGCTCTCCAAATGGTGCTTTGCATTTGCATTATTATTAAACAATATTATCATTTCTGCTTTAAATGCAGCAGCCAAGATGCTTAAGATATTGTTTTACCCTATCAATTCACTACAAAGATCAAATCTATTATGTGTCATCAAATGAACCTTTGGATGAAGTGCCATGATCTCATCATATATGCGTTTTGAGATAGCAAAGCCCACATCGTGTTCTTTTTCTTTGCCATCCATAGATGCTAAGTTCATCTCATCTATGATATCTTTTGGTACATCAATGCCCGGTACTTGTTCATTTATAAAGTTTGCCGTCTTTGTTGAAATCAAAGGGAATTGTCCCAATATAAGTTCAGCGCTTTTAGCAGTATCTCTGATGCTTATCTCTTTTGCTTCTTCAAAGATATGCATAAGCATTTTTGCATTTTCTATCCCAAATACGGGCTGCGTAATAATAGCTCTTGCGCCATAGTCAAGTTTTTTTATCATTTTTTTTAAAAGATGTTTTGTATCTTTGGCATATGAATTGCTAACGGCAAAAGGATAAATAGGCTTTGGAGCAGGGTTTAAGACTTTGTTGCTATAGTCAAGCCCTTTGTTTAGTTTATATATGATACTAAGAAGTAGTGTTGAGTCTCTCTCTAACACTCCTTTTACTTCCGGTTGATCGGATAATTTAGCAGGATCACCGGTTAGGGCGAGGATACATCTGATATCAAAGTCGTTTGCGCCAAGCAGAGTTGATTGCAAGGATAGCTTGTTTTTGTCTCTCATGCTCATGGTAGCAATTACGGGCTTATTTAGTTCGGTTTGGACTTTGATGGCAGAAAGAATAGAATCCATTTTGAGTTTTGCCAAAGGATTATCTGTAATAGTAAAGCCTGCAACTTTCTTATCAAGACCCAGGGATTTGATATTGTCTATTATCTTGTTTATTGAGCCGCCATGCGGAGGGGTGATCTCTACGGTTATAAACGGAGCGGAAGAGCAAAGTGATGCGCAAAAAGTGTTAAACATAAAGTCAAGCCTATATTTTTTATTTATATTCGATACAATTTTACCAAATTATACTTTATTTGTCGCCCTGAATTTATTTCAGGGTCTAGATATAGATTCTGAAACAAGTTCAGAATGACAAGATGTAAAAAGCAACAAATAACAGGAACATATTTATGAAAAAATTGGCAGTTTTTGATTTTGACTCTACGCTTATGGATGGAGAAACAATAGATTTTTTGGCTTCAGCGCTCGGCTTTGAAAAAGAAGTAGCAGCCATAACTCATGAGGCAATGGAAGGAAGAGTTGATTTTTTTAATTCTCTACAGAGAAGAGCAAAGCTCCTGCAAGGTCTTAAAAAATCAAAAATGGACGAAATATGCGCTTCGTTGCCGCTCATTAACGGCGCAAAAGAAGCTGTAGCAGGACTAAAAAAAAGAGGATATAAGGTAGTGTGCTTTTCAGGTGGATTTAGAAATGCTACTAAGCCGGCTTGTGATAAACTTGGCATTGATGCTGATTTTGCAAATACTCTTTATGATAAAAACGGCATTTTGACAGGCGAAGTTGGCGGTGAGATGATGTTTGGAAGCTCCAAAGGAGATATGCTTGTACGATTACAATCTCTTTTGGGTATAACAGAAGAGCACACTATAGCCATAGGTGACGGCGCAAATGATCTTAGTATGTTTGCTCATGCAAAAACAAAAGTTGCTTTTTGTGCAAAACCGATACTCAAAGAGGCTTCAACGCACTTTATAGACACAAAAGATTTGAGATTGTTGCTGGATATTGTTGATAGCATATGAATAGATGTACGATAAATGCTATTTTTAACGAAGTTAAAAAATACAAAAAAGAGTTTTTTCTAGGTCAGCTGATAGCTATTGTATCAACAATACTAATTTCGATAACCCCGCTTTTTATGCCTGTTTTAGTTGATGAGCTTTTACTTGGACGCAAGCCTGTATTGACAGGTTTTATATCAAAAAATATATTGTCTATGAGTCCTATGGGGTATATATTTGCAATTCTTATTTTGCTTATGTTTCTTCGCATCTGCGCATCTTTGCTTAGCGTGCTTCAAACTAGAATTTTTTCAATTATCTCAAAAGATATAACATATAAATTAAGAATAAAACTGCTTGAACACTTAAAGAGAGTAACGCTTAAGGAATATGAGAATTTTAGTGTAGGAGAGATCACATCAAAGCTTGTAACTGACTGCGAGAGTGTTGATGATTTTATAGGATCAACTACAAGTAAACTCATAGTTGCTATCTTGACGCTTATTTTTTCTACCGTTATACTTTTGTGGATAAACTGGCAGTTAGCTCTTTTTATACTTATCACAAACCCTGTTGTTGTTTTTTTTACTGCAAAAATGTCAAGAAATATAGGAAAACTCAAAAAGGATACAAATAAGAGTGTTGCAACATTCCAATCAAACGCATCTGAAACATTAGAGCTTTTTCATCAGATAAAAGCTACAAATAAAGAGGATTATTTTTTTAATAAAATAACACAAAGCGCAAAAGAGTTGCGCAATTTTGCCATAAAGTTTAATTATAAAAGCGATATGGCCATAAAATGGTCAAGTTTGTTGTTTTTAAACGGATATGAAATCTTTCGAGCAGCGGGCTTGCTCGCTGTGATGTATAGCGATCTTAGCGTTGGATTGATGCTGGCAATTTTTTCATACCTTTGGATAATGGCAGGACCAACTCAAGATATTATCAATTTTCAGTACTCTCTAGCAAATGCAAAAGCATCGTGTGAAAGAATAAACGAGATACTTTCTCTCAAGCAAGAAAAGCCGGTAGTAAATGGAAGCAATCCATTTTTTAACAAAGAAAGCATAGATATCGAACTTAAAAATATAACATTTTCATACAAAGACGATAAAAAAATACTAAAAAATATAAATATGAAATTTACAAAAGGCGAGCATGTAGCTATTGTCGGAGCAAGCGGAAGCGGTAAAACTACGCTGGCAAACCTCATAGTAGGATTTTATAATCCCGATAGTGGAGAGATTTTTTATGATGGCATTGAGTCAAAAAACATTGCTTTATCTACGATCAGGGAAAATATTCATCTGATTTTACAGCAACCTAAACTCTTTAATGATACAATACGGTTTAATTTGACCTTGGGAGAAAGTTTTTCTGAAGATCAAATTGCAAACGCCATAGAGTTGGCGCAGCTTAGCGATGTTATAGGAGCATTAGACGATGGACTTCAGACAAAGCTAGGCAGGGATGGGATCAGACTGAGCGGCGGACAAAGACAGAGAGTTGCAATAGCAAGGATGATATTGCATGATCCTAAAGTTATTATATTTGATGAGTCGACTTCGGCTTTGGATACGCATACGGAAATAAGACTTTTTCATAATTTAAAAAAGTTTTTAGTGAATAAAACGGTTATAACTATTGCACACAGGTTATCCACAATTCAAAACGCCGATATGATATTTGTTGTAGAAAATGGAGTGCTGGTTGATAGCGGTACCCCGCAAGAGTTGCTTGCAAAAGAAAATAGTTATTTTGCAAATATGAAGTAAAAAGGATTATTATGACTGTTATTGATGCTGTTATTTTAGGTACACTAGAAGGACTT
>DYLZ01000039.1:7383-11632 GCA_020721775.1 Sulfurovum sp. | reverse complement strand
CAAGATGCAAAATCTTCTCTTGAAGGTGATGGTTATAGCATAAACGGTGAATATAGATTTATGCCTGATTTTAGTTTAGTTGGTATGTATAGCAAGTATGATTTTGATCAAGCAGGAGCAGGTGATGTTGATGAAGCGAAAGGCTGGTTGGCAGGCGTTGCATATAGTTACAATAAAAATGTTAAATTTATAGCTAACTATCAAAGCGACGAAAAGACTAAAAATGATGGTACAAAAGCAGCTGATAATGACTCTATTATGCTAACTGCTGAAGTTAAATGGTAATCGTTTAATCTTAGATTCTATACTCCCTTCCCTATGCCGCCTCCCTTGGCATAGGGTTTTCTTTTTTAATTATTTTTCGATATAATTCTTCGATCTGATTGATTCTCAAATTTTGAGCAAAGCCCAAATGAGGTCTTCAGCAGACGGCTCTTGCAACATAGTTGCTCTTTGTGGTCGCTGAATTATTAGTATCTCAATTTATTTTTGCACTCATAGCTCAGCTGGATAGAGCAACGGTTTGCGGTACCGTAGGTCAGAGGTTCGAATCCTCTTGGGTGTACCATTTCTGCTTTTAATGAAAATTATAATAAAATCTATGTAAAATTTTAAGGCGCTGTTTATGAGAATTTTACTAATCAATAAAAATCCTGTCATATCCGAGCTGCTTTCTTTTGCTACATTGAACACTTCCCACTCCTATGAAGAAACGCAAAATTTAGACACTGCCTGCAATGATTTTGATATGGCAATAGTTGACGATACTCTCTTTTGTGATGATATATACAATGTTTGCAAAAACAGACCTTGCATTATTTTGACAAATAAAAATTCGCAAGAGCATTTTAAAGATATAAAAGAGCAAACTATACTGCTGCAAAAACCTTTTATGCCCGAACTTCTGCTTGATGCCATAGAATCATTTGAAACGGGAACAGAGGATTTTTTTAAAGAAAAAAATAGATATTTAAATGAAAGTTCAAACAATACGAGAGAATCCGAACTCGAAGCAGCAATATTGGATAAAGATGAAATTGACAAGATACAGCAATTGTTAAATGATGAAAATTTAATTGAAGAGAGCGGCATAAATATTGAAAATAACGAAGATGGGATTGCGCGCAAAGATAATGTAAGTTATGTTTTTGAAAAAAGTTCTAAAACAAAAGAAAAAGAGTTGATAGAAGCGATTTTGAGTATGAAGCCAAAGAAATTGAAAAAATTTCTCAAAAACGCAAATATCAAATTAAACATAGAGATAAAAGAGCATTAATGTCAATAGTTGTCATATCAGGCCCAAGCGGCGCAGGCAAAAGCACTATCATAAATAAAGCAAGCGAGCAGATCGGGAGCTACTATTTTTCCATATCAACCACCACAAGATCACCAAGAGCAGGAGAGGTTAATGGAAGAGAGTATTTTTTTGTTACAAAAGAAGAGTTTGAAGCAGATATAAAAGAAGGTAACTTTTTAGAATATGCAAAAGTACATGATAATTATTACGGTACATCACTAAAACCCGTATCAAAAGCGCTAAGTGAAGGAAAATTGGTTATTTTTGATATAGATGTTCAAGGACATAAATTAGTTAGAGAAAAATTAAACAAGATAACAACCTCTGTTTTTATCACTCCGCCAAGCCTAAATGAGCTTGAATTGAGATTAAAAAACAGATCCCTTGATGATGAGGCAATCATAAAAAGAAGATTGGAAAATGCAAAAAAAGAGATCAGATCGATAAAAGAGTATGATTATATAATCATAAATGATGACATAGAGAAGGCAGCTAAAGAGTTTGTTTCTGTTTGTAATGCGGCAAAATTGAAGTTAAGCAATGAAGAGATAGACAAAATGATCTCTTTTTGGGAAAAATATTAAATAGGCAATAGTACACCTTTTATCAAAAAGATTAAAAAAATTGTGTATAATTTGCTTAAATAATTACAAGGAAATGAAAATGGGATCTTTTAGTATGGGTCATTGGCTGGTAGTGCTAGCCGTAATTGTACTTCTTTTTGGAGCAAAAAAAATACCTGAACTTGCAAAAGGCTTAGGGAAAGGTATCAAAGACTTTAAAGAGGCTGTAAAAGAGGAAGAAAAAGCTGATGATGCAAAAGAGTTGACATCAACCCAAGCCGACGCTGCCAAATCAGACAAAACTGCACAAAACAGCTAATTTGCAATTGCAAATTAGCTTAAAATCAATAATATGAAATTTAAATCATTAATCAACGATAAACTACAAGCGGCGTTTTGTAAAATTGGTATAACGCCCGATATGATAGCTGTCAGCGACGCATCAAAGCCTGAATTTGGCGACTTTCAATACAATGGAGTAATGGCTGTTGCAAAAAAGCTTGGGCGTAATCCGAGAGATATCGCTTTGCTCTTAGCAGACAATATTCATGGCGATATGATAAGCAAGATAGAAGTGGCAGGTCCGGGGTTTATAAATATACATATAGATAAAGAGTGGCTTGGAAGTAAAGTAACAGAACTTTTTAACAGCAAAGATCTTACAATAGAAAAAAATCAAAACCCAAAAACCATAGTTGTAGATTATAGCGGACCAAATATGGCAAAAGAGATGCATGTGGGGCATCTTAGATCTACTATCATAGGCGATAGTTTGGCAAATCTATTTGAGTTTTTAGGTGAACGGGTGATCCGCCAAAATCATATAGGCGATTGGGGTACGCAGTTTGGTATGCTTATCGCTTATCTTGAGGAGGTTCATCAAAATAGCAGTTTCGATGAATTAAAAAACTTAGAAGATTTTTATAAATTAGCCAAAAAGAAATTTGACGATAATCTTGACTTTGCCAAAAAGGCCAGAGAATATGTAGTAAAAATACAAAGCGGAGATAAACACTGTTTGGAGCTTTGGAAAAAATTTATAGATATATCTTTGTCTCATTGCGATGAGGTTTATAAAAAACTTGGCGTAACTCTTACTAAAGAAGATGTAAGAGCTGAGAGTTTTTATAATGATATGCTGCCTTCTGTTATAGAGAAATTGGAGCTTAGCGGATTGCTTCAAATAAGCGACGGCGCAAAATGTATATTTTTACCAAATAGCGAAGTTCCTCTTATTGTTCAAAAAAGCGACGGAGGATACCTTTATGCTTCAACAGACTTAGCTGCAATAAAATATAGAAATGATGTTTTAAAAGCGGACAGAATATGTTATGTTGTGGATGCAAGACAGAGCGAACATTTTGCAGGAGTTTTTTGGACAGCCAAAGAGAGCGGGCTTTGCAATAGTGATGTTGTGCTTGAGCATATAGCATTTGGTACCATGATGGACAAAAGCGGAAAGCCCTTCAAAACAAGAGACGGCGGAACAGTTAAGCTTATAGACCTGCTTGATGAAGCCGTCATTAGAGCCGAAGGCGCTATAAAAGACAGAGCAAATTTTTCGAATGATGAAGCCCTCTCTTTAGCAAAAATCATAGGCATCGGTGCGGTAAAATATAGTGATCTGAGCATAAATAGAGAATCAAATTATATTTTTGATTGGGATAAGATGCTTTCTTTTGACGGAAATACATCACTTTATATGCAGTATGCGTATGCGAGAATACAGAGTATCTTAAAAAAATTTGACGGTGAAATTTTTGGTAGTGTTGAGTTGGGATCGGATATCGAGCACAAACTGGCGATTATGCTTTTAAGTTTTGAAGATATTTTAAGAAGAGCTGCAAATGATGCAACGCCTCATACCATTACAAGTTATTTATACGATCTGGTTACAATTTTTATGAGGTTTTATGAACAAAGCCCGATATTAAGAGATGATGTGCCATATAATGTTAAGGTGAGTAGAATTATGTTATCAACCGTAGCTGCCCGCACCATTAAAAAAGGTTTGGAAATTTTGGGAATAGAGGTGGTCGATAGACTGTAATTGAGAATTGATCAAATTACAACCGGGAGGTTTTCTATGGTTAGAGTTGCTTTATTTGCTGTTTTGATCGCTGTTTTGCTTTTGATGCTTTTTAGAAATAAACTTAACTTTTCAATGATCTTTATAACCACCATCAGTTTTGCAATAGTTTCTTTTTGCGCCGTTATCGGTTTAAATATGAAATCTATGCCCATATTTTTCGCCATTCATAATGCAGCCATTATGCTCTCAACGTGGGCGATCTTGTATTATATGATAACTAAAAGATATCTTTTGCCTGTTGTATTGTTGCCTATTTTTACACTTGCATTATATATGGCGACAGCATATACAAGCGGC
>DYLZ01000039.1:0-7283 GCA_020721775.1 Sulfurovum sp. | reverse complement strand
ATTGTTGCCTATTTTTACACTTGCATTATATATGGCGACAGCATATACAAGCGGCGCAAAAGATAATATACTGCTTGGTTGAGTCTATTTTAACTTAGCAGTTTTTATCATTTGGTCTTTGAAGCTTTATCATTTTTTAGTTATAATATGCTGTTACTATATAAAAATCGAAGGAGTGTCAAATGGCAATATTTGATGAAGTAAAAGAGGTAGTTGTTGAACAACTTAATGTTAGTCCGGACGAAGTAAAAGAAGATTCAAGATTTGTTGAAGATCTAGGTGCTGATAGTCTTGATGTTGTTGAGCTTGTTATGGCTCTTGAAGAGAAATTTGATATCGAAATTCCTGATGATCAAGCAGAAAAAATTGCAACTGTAGCTGATGCTATCAACTTTATAGAAAGCAATAAATAATTAAACTCCCTTTAGGGGGATTTGAGTTGACTTGTGTAAAAATTGTTTTACATTAGTCAGAGCAAAAATAGGAGAGAATGTGAAAAGAGTAGTTGTAACAGGTCTAGGAATGATAAATAGTCTCGGACACGATAAAGAGAGTTCTTTTAAGGCTATCATAAATGGAGAATGCGGAATAAAAAAAATAGAGCTTTTTGATGCTTCTGAACAGCCCGTGCAGATAGCAGGCGAGATTGTCGGCTTTGATCCAAACACTGTTATGGATCCAAAAGAGGTAAAAAAAGCCGATAGATTTATTCAGCTTGGCTTAAAAGCAGCGCAGGAAGCCATTAAAGACGCTTCTTTTGATAGCGAATTTGACGGCGAGAGATTCGGAGTATCTTCAGCCTCCGGAATAGGTGGACTTGGAAATATAGAAAAAAACTCACTTGTTTGCGAAGAAAAAGGTCCTAGAAGAATTTCTCCATTTTTTATACCTTCAGCGCTTATAAATATGCTTGGCGGTTTTGTATCTATTGAGCATGGACTAAGAGGACCAAATCTATCAAGTGTTACAGCATGCGCGGCAGGAACACACGCTATAAATGAAGCTACTAAGACAATTATGCTTGGCGGCGCTGATCGTATGCTTGTTGTTGGCGCAGAATCTGCTATATGCGCTGTTGGAATAGGCGGTTTTGCTTCTATGAAAGCGCTTTGTACTGACAATGAAAATCCAAAAGGGTCTTCAAGACCGTTTGATAGCAAGAGAAGCGGATTTGTAATGGGAGAAGGTGCCGGAGCATTAGTGCTTGAAGAGTATGAAGCGGCAATTGCAAGAGGTGCTAAAATATACGGTGAGATCATAGGATTTGGCGAAAGTGGTGATGCAAATCATATCACAGCTCCTGTCGTTGATGGTCCGATGCGAGCTATAAAAGCAGCTATGAATATGGCAGGAAATCCAAAAGTTGACTATATTAATGCGCACGGTACAAGTACGCCGGCAAATGATAAAAATGAAACGGCTGCTATCAAATCAGTATTTGGAAGCAAAGAGAACTGTCCTCCTGTTAGTTCTACAAAGGGACAAATAGGGCATTGTTTGGGTGCTGCCGGCACAATTGAAGCGGTTATCACACTTATGGCTATGAGAGATGGAATACTTCCTCCGACAATCAACTACACTACACCGGATCCTGAGTGTGATTTGGACTATGTTGCAAATATTGCAAGAAAAGCGGATATTAATGTAGCTATGAGCAATTCGTTTGGTTTTGGCGGAACAAACGGTGTTGTAATATTTAAAAAAATATAAGGATTTTATTATGGTAACCTATCTTGATTTCGAAAAGCGTATCGAGCATCTAGATGAGGCTATCGAAAATGCAAAAGCTGCCAATGATAAAAAATCACTTCAAAAGCTTGAAGCTGATCTTGAAAAAGAGATAAAAAAGATCTATGGCAGCTTAAATGATTATCAAAAATTACAACTTGCCAGGCATCCCGATCGACCATATGCGCTTGATTATATTAGAGCTATTTTAGATGACAGTTATGAGATACACGGCGATCGCGCTTTTTATGATGATAGTGCTATTGTTTGCTATATAGGATATGTTGACGGTCATAAAACCATGGTTATCGGAGAACAAAAGGGAAGAGGTATCAAAAATAAGATCAAAAGAAATTTTGGTATGCCAAATCCTGAAGGTTATAGAAAAGCTCTTAGATGTGTAAGACTTGCAGAAAAGTTTGATATTCCTGTACTTTTGCTTATCGATACTCCGGGTGCATATCCCGGAATTGGAGCGGAAGAGAGAGGACAAAGCGAAGCGATAGCTAGAAATCTTTTTGAATTTACAAGCATTAGAGTACCGCTTATTTCTATCGTCATCGGCGAAGGAGGAAGCGGTGGGGCATTAGCTATCGGAGTTGCCGATAGACTTGCTATGATGAGATACTCCATATTTTCAGTAATCTCACCTGAAGGCTGTTCTGCAATTCTTTGGGATGATCCAAAAAAAGTTGAAGTTGCTACAAAAGCGCTTAAAATAACCCCGGATGATCTAATAAAGCATAAACTTATTGATAATGTACTTGATGAGCCTTTGACCGGCGCGCATAGAGACAAGATAGGAGCCGCAAAAGTTTTAAAAGAGTACTATCTAAAATCACTTGCAGAACTTAGAAGCCTAAGTGTTGATGAGATGCTCGATCTTCGCTATAAAAAACTTACTTCGATCGGCGCCTTTAGCGAGTAGTTTGCATATATGATGCATGATATAGCCATTTGGATAGTCGATAGCATTGGCGGTGTAGGATATATTGGTATATTTGTACTCATGTTTTTGGAGAGTACTTTTGTGCCTGTGCCTAGCGAGGTTGTCATGATCCCGGCAGGTTACCTTGCGTATAAAGGTGAAATGAATTTTGTCATTGCAACTCTAATGGGAACTTTAGGTTCTCTTGCCGGAGCATTGTTTAACTATTTTTTTGCTCTTACATTCGGCAGGGTATTTTTACAAAAATATGGAAAATATATACTATTTCCTCCAAAGAAACAAGAAAAGCTAGAGCATTTTTTTCTGCATCACGGTGAGATATCTACCTTTAGCGGAAGATTGATCTTGGGAGTGCGTCATCTTATATCTCTACCTGCAGGATATGCAAGAATGAATCTATCAAAGTTTGTCATCTATACTACTTTTGGTTCAGCCTTATGGACACTTGTTTTGATGTTTGTGGGTTACTTTGTAGGCTCAAATGAAGCGCTAGTAAAGCATTATCTTGGCATTGCTACGATCATTGCTGTGATTTCTATAATTTTAATAACTGTTATCTATATCTATAGATTAAAAAAAGATGTAGAAGAAGAGAGAATATAATAAAAATTGAATATCAGCCGGCCAAAGAGGCTAGCGTAAAAAATTAGTTTTGAGCTTTTTTGAACTCTAATATCAGCTTAAGAGCCTCATCTTTTAATAAAAGTTTCTCTTTTTTGATAACTTCAAGTTCTGTATCGCTTAGGTGAAGTCTGCCTTCGTCAGCATCTTTAGCCTTTTGATCAAGCTCATTGTGTTTTTCAAATATTTTTGCAAAATGCGCATTTGATTGTTTAAGTTGACTGATTTCGTCTCTGTATTCGTGAAACATATTACTCCTTTGTATTTTTCTTATTATAACATTTTTAGTGTTACAGTTCTTTTAGTTATGTTCTATACTCGGCATTTATCTTAACATAATCATAGCTAAGATCGCAGCCATAAGATGTAAAAGTACCGTTTCCTAAACCAAGATCACAAGTTATATGAAAACTTGGCTGTTTCATAATTTTGTACGCTTTCTCTTCCCAGTCGTCATCAACAGGGGTTTTTGTAGAGTAGATAAGCAGCTCATCATAATAAATAGTAAGTTTTTCTTCATCACACTCTATGCCGCTTGCGCCAATGGTTGAAGCTATACGACCCCAGTTTGGATCTTCGCCAAAGAGAGCTGTTTTTACCAATAATGAATTACTTAGTGCAATGCTTGCTTTTTTGGCATCTTCGTCGCTCAGCGCTCCTTTTACCTCAAATGCCACCGTTTTTGTAGCACCTTCACCATCACGCAGTATCATCATAGCAAGTTCAAATGTAATTGTTTTTAGAGCTTGGCTAAAGGCATCTTTGTCATAGGCGCCGCTTTGTCTGTTTGAGAGCAAAAATACGCTATCGTTCGTAGATGTATCCCCATCAACAGAGATACGATTGAATGAATTATCAACAGCAATTTCTAAAAGTTCATCCATATCGCTTTTAGGTATATTAGCATCCGTAACTATAAAGCACAGCATGGTCGCCATAGCAGGATTTATCATACCTGCGCCCTTTGCAATTGCTGCTATATGAAATGACGAGCCATCATCAAGTGTGATCTTGAAACAAATCTCCTTTTTAAAACTATCTGTGGTCATGATCGCGCGAGCGGTATCGTTGCTATTTTTGGCGTTAAAATCAAACTTATCAAAAGCAGAAGATATTTTCTCCAAAGGAAGCCTGTATCCGATAACGCCCGTTGAGCTCATAATAGGATTGGTTATTTGTATTTTGCTTTTTAAAATTTTAAATAGCTCTTCAATATCTTCAACGCCTTTTTGACCTGTCATGGCATTTGCATTTTTGGCATTTATAAGTATAAAATCTGTTTGAAAATTTACAGGATATTTTAAAAAATGTTTTATAGGCGCTGCTGCAAAGCGGTTTGTCGTAAAACGCGCCGTTACATCACAAAGAGTATCGCTTCTTATAAACGAGACATCCCCGTCAATAGAGCCATCGCTGTTTGGTTTACGAAGACCGACATTAGTTGAGCCGCTGTAAAAACCTTTAACATTGTCTAAACCGTTTTTTAGAGATAATATTTGAAACATTGGATTTTCTCCAAATTGAAATTTTGTAGTTTATAGTAGAGACCCTAAAACAAGTTCGGGGTGACAAAATCGTCATGCCAAACAAAGTTTGGCGTCTGTTTTATGCTTCAGTTTGCGCTTTTTGAGCTCTTTTTTTCATAGTTCTAAGAGTTGAAGCGGCTACTTTTATTTTTCTTGTAGTACCGTCTTCAAGTGCAACTCTAAGAGTTCTAAGATTTGGAAGTTGTCTTCTTTTTGTTTTGTTGTTCGCGTGTGATACATTGTTACCGGTTAATGGACCTTTGCCGCTTATTTCGCATCTGTTTGCCATAAGTTTTACCTTTATTAATATATTTTGCTTTTTAAAAAATGCAATTTTGTGTGCGATTATATCTAAAATATTATAAATATTACTTAAGAGCGCCTCTAAAAAATAGAAGAAAAAATATTTTTTGTGTTATAATTTATGTTACCAATTACCATAAAGGATTTAAATGCTTGTAGCGCCTAGTATATTATCGGCGGATTTTGGACAACTTGCAAATGATGTCAAAGCGATTTGTGAAGGCGGGTGCGATTTCGTGCATGTAGATGTAATGGATGGGCATTTTGTACCGAATTTGACGATCGGACCGGTAGTTGTTGAAGCAGTTGCAAAAGCAAGCACAAAACCTCTTGATATTCATCTGATGGTAGAAAATAACAGTTTTTTTGTTGACCTGTTTGCTCCATTAAAACCTGAATTTATCTCTTTTCATATAGAAGAAGAGAAGCATCCTCATAGGTTGATCCAAAAAATCAGAAGTTTAGGCATAAAACCTGCCATTGCTCTAAATCCGCATACTCCGCCCGAATCTGTAGAATATCTTTTAGGCGATATTGATATGGCGCTTCTGATGAGCGTCAATCCCGGATTTGGCGGTCAATCGTTTATACCTACAGTTTTAGAAAAGGCAAAAAAGTTAAAAGCGCTTATTGCTACAAGAAATCCAAATTGCCTTATAGAAGTTGATGGCGGCGTAAGTGATAAAAATATAAATCTTCTTAAAGATGCCGAAGTAGATATGGTAGTGGCAGGCTCTTATGTGTTCGGTAATAAAAATGGTATAAAATATGCGATCGATTCCCTTAAAAACTAAAATCTGCGGTATTACAAATCTTGATGATGCCCTGAATGCATGTGAAGCGGGGGCTGATGCTTTGGGTTTTGTATTTTATGAAAAATCACCAAGATTTATTAAATCCGACAAAGCAAAGGATATTATCAAAAAATTGCCGCCTTTCGTTAAAACAGTGGGGCTTTTTGTAAATGTCAATTCAAAAGATGTCAATAGAATTTGCGAGCAATGCAATATAGATATAGCGCAGATCCATTTCGATGCAAGTGATGAATTTTATAATGATTTGAAAGTACCATATATAAGAGTTGTCAGGGCGACTTGCAAAGAGGATATTGTCAGGTATATTGACAACTATATAATAGTAGACGCTTTTGTACAAAGTTTTGGCGGAGAAGGAAAAAGGGTAGCACTTGAGTGGTTCGATGGGCTTGATTGTTCCAAGATTATATTAGCAGGCGGGTTAACAAGTGAAAATTTGCATGAATTGAGATCGTATAATTTTTATGGCGTCGATGTGAGCAGCGGAGTAGAAGTATCTAAAGGCAAAAAAGATAAAATAAAAGTAAAAGAGTTTATAGTTAATGCAAAAAGTTTATGAACAGCTAACTGCCGCTTTTAGAAAAAATAGCGGTGTGCTTGATGAGATGAGTTTCGAGGAAATTGTCAAAAAACATACATCTCTTTTTGAAGAATGCGATACGATATTTTTGCTTCTCCAAGCATCCGGCTATCCTATAGAATACAAAAACGGATATATCTATAGACCTTTTTTTACTTCATATAAAGAAGAGAGATTTTGTATCATAGATATAGAAACGAACGGAAGTAACCCCAGCAATTCACAAGTTATAGAGATAGGCGCAGTAATGGTTCAAGATGGCAAAATTATTGATAGATTTGAGACATTTGTAGAGTGTGCTTTTTTACCTGAGTATATCACGAAAGTTACAGGAATAGAACCCATAGATCTTCAAGGCGCTCCATCTCAAAAAGAGGCGTTGACAAACTTGAGAGTATTTATGCAAGACGCCATCTTTGTAGCCCATAATGCAAGTTTTGATTATGGTTTTTTAAATGCTTCTTTTAAACGGTATGGATTGGGTGAGATCGGCAATATGAAATTGTGCACCATAGATCTGGCGCGAAGAACATTTGAGAGTGAAAGATATGGGTTGGCTTATTTGATAGAATCTTTGAAAATACCGACAACGGTTCATCATAGAGCTTATAGCGATGCCCTGTCTGCATTATATGTTATGAAAAAAAGCTTTGAGACTATACCGAATTATGTAAAAAGCAGCGATGATCTTATAAAATTTGCAACTTCAAGCAAAAAAGAGAGAGACAAGAAAGAAAAATAAATTTATTTTTGCTTATCCA